>JACCXN010000010.1 GCA_013696965.1 Bacteroidota bacterium
CCCCTGTGAGCCCATAATGGAACCCCCTCTGGACTATATTTGGCAACAAATATGTCATTTTTTCCCCAGGCACTTAGTTTTATCTCGCTGCCATGAAAAATAACATTCGCCTCAATTTCACCTGTAATATAAGTATTTCCTTCCCCATCACTTGCTATGGCATGAGCATAATCACCATAAAGACCGCCAGCACTGTTTACCCAGATTACATTCCCTTGATGATCATATTTAACTATAAAAATATCATGATTTCCCTCACAGCCTATAGTTACATCATCAAACATGGCATCCATTTCATATTTTCCAGTTACATAAACATTTCCTAAATCATCTGAGCAAATTCCATATCCATAATCATAAGCCCATAATCCAGCTCTTTTGGCCCATTTAAATTCCTGAGCTTCAAGGATGGAATTAAAAAATAGTATACAAAATGCAATTAAAAAGAGTTTAGTTTGTGTTTTCATTTTTAGTGTTTTTATTAATCTTAAAGAAAATTTTATGCCTCTTTTTCTTTTGATTTTGAACCCTCAAAAAACATTCGTAGATATAAAAACAGTGGATCATTTTTCTCACCACCGGGAAATTTTAAATTGAAAATAAAATAAAAACGCTATTTCTTTATAAATTCCAAACCAATTAAAAACTTGCCTTTAAATAAGTATTTGTCAAGAAACAGTCCTTTTAATCATTATTTGCCGTGATTCCCAAATGGCTTTTTTCAATGGTTTAACACACAACTTTATAAAATCACAAACGTTTTCCTTATAGTATTGTTCAAAATAGTGGATAATTAAACATGAATATTTTTTTTAAACCTACATTCTTTTGTCCCTTAGAATTATACTTTTATTTCCATTTTATTAAGCAAACACCGGATTTTCTGTCAAAAACAGTATATTCGCACCCCTAATTTTTTTTTATGATTTCAGTTGACTCACTTTCTGTAGAATTTAATGGTTCGGCACTTTTCAGCAATGTAACTTTCAATATCAATGATAATGACAGGATAGCTTTGATGGGTAAAAATGGTGCAGGAAAATCTACCCTGTTAAAAATTATTGCAGGTGCCAGCAAACCTACCCGGGGAAAAGTTTCTGTTCCTAAAGAGGCTATAGTTGCTTACCTGCCTCAGCATTTATTAACCGAGGATAGTTGTTCAGTTTTTGACGAAACATCAAAAGCATTCGCTAAAATTCTTGGGATGAAAACAAGAATTGCAGAATTAAACTTTCAACTGGAAACCAGGACCGATTACGAATCGGATGAATATATGAAAATAATTGAGGAAGTTTCTGAATTAAGTGAACAGTTTTACTCCATTGAGGAAAGCAATTTTGATGCAGAGGTTGAACAAATGCTTTTGGGATTAGGTTTTTTACGAGAGGACTTTGCACGTCCTACTTCTGAATTTAGTGGTGGATGGCGAATGAGAATTGAGCTTGCTAAAATACTCCTTCAAAAGCCTGATTTAATTCTACTTGATGAACCTACAAACCATATGGATATTGAATCTATACAATGGCTTGAGGAATTTCTGGTAAATAATGCAAAAGCGGTTATTGTTATTTCCCACGATAAAACTTTTGTAGATAACATTTCCAATAGAACCATTGAGGTTACAATGGGTCGCATTTATGATTACCGTGCACCTTATTCCCAATACCTACAATTACGCAAAGAGCGCAGAGAGCAACAACAAAAACAATTCGATGATCAGGCAAAACAAATTGCAGATATACAGGAATTTATTGACAGGTTTAAAGGAATTTATTCTAAAACATTACAAGTTCAATCACGTGTAAAAACACTTGAAAAAATGGAAATTGTAGAAGTGGATGAAGTAGATACTTCTCATCTTAACATTAAATTTCCTCCTGCCCCACGTTCAGGAAATTATCCGGTTACTGCTGATGGTTTAACAAAAAGATACGGTGATAATATTATTTTCAAAGATGCAACATTTGCTATTGAACGCGGTCAAAAGGTTGCTTTTGTTGGTAAAAATGGGGAAGGAAAGTCAACTCTTGTAAAAGCTATTATGGGTGAAATTGACTTTGAAGGAACACTGCAACTCGGACATAATTCAATGGTGGGTTACTTTGCTCAAAACCAGGCTGCTTTATTAGATCCTGATTTAACTATTTTTCAAACTATTGACAATATTGCCGTTGGAGACATTCGTGCAAGAATAAAAGATTTATTGGGTGCTTTTATGTTCGGAGGCGATACAATAGAAAAAAAAGTAAAAGTACTTTCAGGTGGAGAAAGAACCAGGCTGGCAATGGTAAAGCTCCTTTTACAACCTGTTAACTTATTAATCCTGGATGAGCCTACAAATCATTTGGATATAAAATCTAAAGATATTCTTAAAGAAGCACTAAAAGCATTTGACGGAACCCTAATTCTTGTTTCTCACGATAGAGATTTTCTTGATGGTCTGGCTGGTAAAGTGTTTGAATTCGGAAATAAACGAATCAAAGAACACTTCGAAGACATAAACGATTTCTTGAAAAATAAAAAACTGGATAATTTAAGAGAAATAGAAAGAAAAACAGCGAAATAAAATCCTATTTCAAGTTCGTTTTCCAAGGCTTATTAAATAAGCAATAACTTTCCTAATAATTAAACAGCGCCTTAGTAAGACTATCAAGCCACTTTTTTGGCTTATAAAAATTACAAATCCTATCGATTCATTTTTTCGTTTTTTTGAATTTTCAAAAGGAGATTTCTGTGTTTTAAATAGTTAAAAAAAATCCAATACCAATTCTTTCTAAAGCAATTGAACAAATTAAATTTTATTTTAAACGATTTTAAAAAATCTTAAAATGGATATTAAAATTCATTTTATTAAATTAGATTTGTGATTACAAAAATCGTTTTAAATCTATAAAGCAATTCTCTCATCTAGTTTTATACTTAAATTGACATTTACAATTCTAAATTCATCTTACTCTCAATAAGATCAATGAAATACTTTTTGCCCTTATTGGGGGTATCCCTGCTTCAATTCACTGTATTTGCACAGCAAAATAAAATTGATTCTTTATTGCAATTGGTTAATTCCCAAGAGGAAGACACTATCAAAATAAATTATTTAAACGAGCTTTATTGGGAATTTAAAAACATTGGTGAATACAACAAAGGTTTACATTACGGGAATACTTTATTAAAACTTGCCTCCACAATTGAAAGCCAAACCGAAGTATTAATCCTCAAGAAAAACATCCAGAAACAAGTAACTGCCTGTTACAACTGTATTGGAAATATCTATAGTGACCAAAGCAGATTGAACAAGGCCACAAAAAAAGCAATCGGAGGTCTTACACCAGATGATCAACATTTCGAAACCCATCATATTACACTTTTCAAAGGAGACTCTTTTATATTTTCTCTGATGGATATGCTGACCAATTTGGTAGAAAAAAAGACAAAAAGTTTACATCAAAAAACTCAAACAAATACTGATAGAAATTCAGCATTTAACCATGAAAGAAAAAGAAAAGCATCTGTATAAAATTTTGGAAGAATGGCAAACTGGTACAGAGCAAATTGACGATGTATTAGTTATTGGGATTCGTTTATAAATACTTTTAACAATACCATAATTTTAACTCACACGTTTTTTAGAAAGGTTATATAACACAATGTGAAGGATGATTAAACAGAAGCAAAATGTTGGAAACAAATAGCGAACAAAAAAGGATTAATAAGTATATCAGTGAAACTGGAATATGTTCCAGGAGGGCTGCAGATAAATTAATTGAAGAAACTCGTGTTACAGTTAACGGAATCACGGCAGTAATGGGTACAAAGGTAACCACACAAGATCTTGTGGAAATTGACGGAATTCCGGTTAAACAAAAAAAAGAACCAATTTATATTGCTTTTAATAAACCCCCTGGCATCACCTCTACCACTGATTCAAAGGACAAGGACAACATCATTGATTACATTAATTTCCCCGAAAGAATCTTTCCTGTTGGGCGCCTTGATAAACCTTCAGAAGGACTTATTTTCCTTACAAACGATGGCGATATTGTAAATAAAATATTAAGGGCAAAAAACAACCATGAAAAAGAATATGTAGTGACCGTGAACAAATTAATTAACCATGATTTTATTAAAAAAATGGGAAATGGTTTACCTATACTTGACACTATTACTCAAAAATGCAAAGTTGTAAAAGAAGGGGAATACTCATTCAGAATAATATTAACACAAGGCTTGAACAGGCAAATAAGGAGAATGTGCGATTTTTTAGGATATCAGGTAATTGAACTTGTACGCATTCGAATAATGAATATAACCCTCTCTGGATTAAAACATGGAGAATGGCGTTACCTAACAAGTGAGGAAATAAAAGTAATAAATAAACTTGTTCAATATTCGGCTAAAACTCAGGATGCTTCCTTCAATCTCAATACTGATTTTGAATGAGAAAGAACACAAACAATCCAATTTGTGTTTTAATATAATATTGGTTAAATTTATTTAAAGCCATTGCTTTTAAAATAAATTTACACAAAATGAAATTTATTTCTCTCCCATTAATTACATTCCTTGCCGCTAGTTTTATCGGGCTAAATTCTTGCAGAAACACAATTAAATTAACTCCAGGCTCCGAAGCAATTAAGCTTCCAGAAATCGGCAATGCCGCTGCTGCTTCCTTGGCTGGAGTAAGTCTTATTGTTCAGGCCCAGGCCTGGGAAGGAAACCCCATGATAGAGGAACATGTAACACCCTTGAGGGTGACAATAAAAAACAATAGCGGCAAAGCAATAAAACTTTGTTACAGCGATATTGCATTAATTAGTAATTCAGGTAAAATATTTGCAGCACTCCCTCCCTATGCAGTTCAGGATACAATTCAAGAAACAGGCCCTTTGGCTTATCCTGAAATTGTTGACCCTACATTCTTTTACGATGGATTTTCAATTGCCCCTTACTATTCTCCCCGTTACAATGGATTAGAAACATTTGATGGCCTTTTCCCCTATAACCAGCCTTATTATGATCAACATTATGAATATTGGGCTGAAACGCCGCTTCCTACCACCGATATGCTCCAAAAAGCATTGCCTGATGGTGTTATTTATAATGATGGAAAAGTAATAGGCTTCCTTTATTTCGAAGCGGTACCCGCACAAATCCAAAAACTAATTTTTAGGATGAATGTTATTAATGCTGAAAATGGTGAAATACTCGGAATGATTTCAATTCCTTTTATCGCGCATTAATTGCCTTTATCGTAATTTACTATAACTGTAGGCGTAACAGGCATGGACTGACAAGTTAATATGTATCCCTGAGCAACCTCATTGTCCAGCAAAGCGTAATTTACTTTCATTACAACCTTACCTTCTATTAATTTCGCTCTGCAAGTGCAGCATGATCCTCCCCTGCAAGCGTATGGAGCATCTACATTTGCATCAAGCGCAGCATCAAGAATAACATCATCTGCTCCTAAAGTTACTACTGTTTCCTCTCCATCACAAATAATAGTTACACGGCTCTCAAATGTAGTATTCCCTGGAAGATTTATTTCATTCTTTTCAACAACTTCAGAAGTATCAACAGGAGATGCAAAATATTCAAGATGAACCCTGGATTTATCCACTTTTAAAAAATTCAATGCTTCTACAATGCTACTCATCATTCCGGAAGGACCACATATTAAATATTCATTATCTTCATTTAAATTAATAAAGCGACCAATTAAAGCCTGGTTTTTTTCAGGCACCATAATTCCGGTAAATAATGGATCGATCTTATTTTGTTCATCTTTAGGGCTATTAAGGATATGATATATTTTCAATCTTTCCTTGTTTTTTTCCTCTAATTTGTCCAGTTGTTTTTTGAATATAATTGATACTTCATCCTGGTTACCATAAAATAGGGTAATCCTGCTTTTGGGTTCCACATCAAGTGTGGTCTTTAATATCGATAGCATGGGTGTAATTCCACTTCCTCCTGCAAATAAAACATAATGTTTTTTGTTGGAGGAATTAAGGGCAGTATAGAAATTCCCCATTGGTGGCATGGCTTGTATGGTTTCCCCTATCTTTAATTTTTCATTAAAATAGGTGGAAACTCTACCATCTATGACCTTTTTTACAGCTATTCTTATTTCTTTTTCAAGCGGACTTGTGCAAATGGAATAAGATCTTCTTAATTCCTCTCCATCTATATTTACTTTAAAAGTTAAATATTGACCCTGAGTAAATTTAAAGGAATCAACAGCATCTTGTGGAATATTAAAAGCCACGGAAACGCTATCAGCAGTTTCTCTTGTTATATCTGATACTTGTAAATTAAAAAATTTTGCCATTTTTGTCATTGTAATATTTTGAATGTGCAAAAGTATAATTTCTTAAGCAAATTACAGAAAGAAATCAATCTGCCATTGCATTAATTTATAAAAGAAAGTTTTTTTGATATACTTTTTGATTTGCCAAAAGCGTATATATTGTTAAATTTGCCATCAATCCCCCATATTACAACATTAAACTATGGAAGAAGCACAAAAACTTGAAAATTTCCAGGCTAGAATTGACAAAGGCCTTAAAATAGAACCAAAAGATTGGATGCCGGAAAAATACCGTAAACAATTAATACGCATGATTTCTCAACATGCGCATTCAGAAATTGTTGGCATGCTTCCTGAAGGAAACTGGATTACCAGGGCACCAAGCTTGCGAAGGAAAGCCATATTACTTGCAAAAGTTCAGGATGAGGCAGGCCATGGGCTTTATTTATATAGTGCTGCAGAAACACTAGGAATTGACAGAGGAGAATTACTTGAACAATTGTATTCTGGAAAAGCAAAATATTCCAGTATTTTCAATTATCCTTCCCTTACCTGGGCAGATATAGGTGCTATAGGATGGCTGGTTGACGGGGCTGCAATTATGAATCAAACAATGCTTGCAAAGGGTTCTTATGGCCCTTATTCAAGAGCAATGGTCAGGATTTGTAAAGAAGAAAGCTTCCACAACAGACAAGGTTATGAAATTATGCTAACCCTTGCAAATGGTACTACTGAACAAAAAGAAATGGCTCAAGATGCCTTTAACCGATGGTGGTGGCCTTCAGTTATGATGCTCGGACCTTCTGACGCTGACTCTACAAACTCTGATGAACTTATGAGATGGAAAGTAAAATTGGAATCCAATGACTCTATAAGACAAAGATTTATTGATCGAACTGTGCCTCAAGCTGATTTCCTAGGTCTTACTGTCCCTGATAAGGATTTGAAATTCAATGAAAAAACAGGCCATTACGAACATGGACCTATCAACTGGGACGAGTTTTTTAATGTGATAAAGGGAAATGGCCCTTGCAACAAAGAAAGACTGGAGGCCAGAACTAAAGCAGATAGAAATGGTTTATGGGTAAGAGAAGCGGCTAATGCATATGCTGAGAAACAAAGAATAAAAACAAAAGCAGAAGAAAAGCAAGCTTAAAAAACAAGTGAAAAAACAAGTTTAAATATATAAAAAATTAACGAGATGTCTGAGACAACAATTAACAATCCTCAAGGGAAATTATGGGAAGTTTTTGTACAAGCAAATCCTGGAATTCCTCACAAACATGCTGGAAGTCTTCATGCACCGGATGGTGAAACTGCACTTCAGAATGCTAGAGATGTATATACCCGCAGAAGTGAAGGAATAAGTATTTGGGTTGTCCCTTCTGAAGTAATCATTGCTTCTACTAGTGAGGATAGTGGATCATTTTTCGATCCGGCTGATGATAAGGCTTATCGTCATCCAACTTTTTATGCCATTCCAGATGGTGTGAAATATTTATAAATTGGATAAATAATTAAAACAATGACTGAATTAAATAAAGCAGTATTCGAGTTTTGCTTGCGTTTAGGAGATAGCTCTTTAATAATAGGACATCGCCTATCAGAATGGTGTGGACATGGACCTGTTTTGGAAGAGGATATTGCATTGATTAATATTGCATTAGACCATATTGGAAGATCTAGAAATTTATTGACTTATGCCGGTCAGGTTGAAGGAAAAAACAGGACTGAAGATGATTTAGCCTACCACAGAAACGAAAGGCAGTTCAGAAACCTTCTTTTAACTGAATTCCCCAATACTGATTTTGCATATACTATTGCCAGGCAGTTTTTCTTTGATACGTATTCTTTTTTTCTTTATCAGGATTTAAAAAACAGTAAGGATGAAACAATTGCTGCAATAGCTGAAAAGGCATTAAAAGAAATAACTTATCATTTAAGACACAGCAGCGAATGGATGTTACGCCTAGGTGACGGAACTAAGGAGAGTAAGGATAAAATTCAAAATGCAGTAAATGCACTTTGGAGATATACCGGAGAAATGTTTATGATGGACCAGGTAGATGAATTTTTGCTTAATGAAGGCATTGCTTTGGACATGAATAAGGTGAAATTAAAATGGGAAGAAAAAGTTTCAGATGTTCTTAATCGCGCCACCCTTTACAAACCTGCTGATGTTTATATGCAGGAGGGAAGCAAAAAAGGATTGCATACTGAACATCTTGGTTTCCTGCTTGCTGAAATGCAATACCTGCCGCGCACTCATGCTGAAGCTAAATGGTAATTAACCTGTTTACAATCTTTCATCACTCCCTTTAATTTCTCTCTTAAAGAGTTTTTGTAAAATCACATCAATGGTAATTAATGAAGCATTAATATGGAATTTATTAACTGAGGTCCCGGATCCTGAAGTTCCTGCTATTAATGTTGTTGAGCTTGGTGTTGTTAGGTCGGTTGAAATAAAGCAGGAAGCTGTTTGCATTACAATCACCCCTACTTATACGGGATGCCCTGCTATGAAAACCATTGAACAAGACATCATACAAAGACTTAAAGAAGCCCAAATAATTGATATTGAAATTAAAACTATTTTAACCCCTGCCTGGACAACTGATTGGATAAAGGAGGAGGCAAGAGAAAAACTAAGAGTATATGGAATTGCGCCTCCTGAACACTCTTCAGCTGATAAAAATTCTATTTTGGGAAAAACAAAAACTATTAATTGTCCTTTATGCGGTTCGCGTGATACAATTATGCAAAGTCAATTCGGCTCCACCGCTTGTAAGGCTTTATATAAATGCAAAAGTTGCCTTGAACCTTTTGATTACTTTAAATGTATTTGAATCTTTTACGTTATGAATTTCATAAAATACCATATCGAAAATTCTGTAGGTTTTAT
Source organism: Bacteroidota bacterium (assembly GCA_013696965.1). Classification (NCBI taxonomy): domain Bacteria; kingdom Pseudomonadati; phylum Bacteroidota; species Bacteroidota bacterium. The sequence goes on from JACCXN010000010.1 coordinate 9,213, forward strand.
AACCCTTAACAGACCAGATGTTCTCAATAGTTTCAACAGGGAAATGGCTCTTGAGTTGCAGGATGTGCTTGATAAGTGCCGTGATAATAAAAATATTCGTTGTATTTATATTTCGGCAGAAGGAAGGGCTTTTTGTGCTGGTCAGGATTTAGCTGAAGTTGTTTCAAAAGAGGGACCTGAACTTCAAAATATAGTAAAAGAACACTACAATCCAATTATTGAACGAATTCGCAACATTGAAAAACCAGTGGTTTGTGCCGTTAATGGTGTTGCTGCAGGAGCAGGTGCTAACATAGCTTTGGCTTGCGACATTGTTTTTGCAGCAGAATCCTCCTCATTTATTCAGGCTTTTAGTAAGATTGGACTAATTCCTGACAGCGGGGGAACTTTCTTTCTCCCCAGACTAATAGGTTTACAAAGAGCAACTGCTTTAATAATGCTTGGAGACAAAGTAAAGGCAACTGAAGCTCTTGCCTTTGGAATGATTTACAAAGTATATGCAGATGATATTCTGCAAATTGAAGCAAAAAATGTTGCCCTAAAACTTGCATCAATGCCTACAGTAGGCTTGGGTTTAACAAAAAGAGCCTTAAACCAATCATTAACCAATGATTTAACCTCGCAATTAAAATTAGAAGAAGAATTACAAACACAGGCCGGAAAATCATACGACTACAATGAAGGTGTAAATGCTTTTCTTGAAAAACGTCAACCGGTATTTAAAGGAGAATAAAAAATGGAGTTTACAAAAAGTACAGTAATAGGAGTAATTGGATCTGGAGCAATGGGTGCTGGTATCGCACAAGTTGCAGCAACTTCAGGTCATCGTGTTGTTTTATTTGACAGCAATAATAAGGCCTTGGAAAAATCCAAAAACAATCTATCAATAACACTTGAAAAACTTATTGAAAAAGGAAAAATCGACCAGGAAACTGCTCAAAATATTTTTAAGCGTATTGTTTTCGCCCACGATATGGATTCTTTTAAAAATTGTGGAATTGTGATAGAAGCTATTGTTGAAAATCTTGATGTAAAACAAGCGGTGTTCCATCATGTAGAAACAATTGTAACAGAGGATTGCGTACTTGCTTCGAATACTTCATCCCTATCAATTGCTTCAATTGCATCTGCTTGCGAAAAACCTCAAAGAGTATTGGGAATTCATTTCTTTAATCCCGCTCCAGTTATGCCGCTTGTCGAAATTATTCCCGCAATTTCTACCAATGAAGTCCTTTTAATTGAAACCAAAAAATTAATTGACTCCTGGGGAAAAACAACTGTTTTGGCAAAAGACACACCTGGCTTTATTGTTAATCGTATTGCCAGGCCATTCTACAGCGAAGCCATCCGTATTCACGAGGAAGGAATCGCTGATTTTGCAACAATTGATTGGGCAATGAAAGAAATAGGCGGTTTCAGAATGGGGCCTTTCGAATTGATGGATTTTATTGGAAATGATATTAATTATAAAGTTACAGAAACCATTTGGGAGCAATTTTTCTATGATCCTCGCTATAAGCCATCATTAACTCAGAAAAGACTTTTTGAGGCAAAACATTTTGGAAAAAAAGCAGGTAAAGGTTATTATGATTATTCTCCAAATGCAATTGTTCTTAATCCTGATAAAAATTTCGAAAAGGCTGAAGCAATTTTTTTACGCATTTTTGCAATGCTGGTAAACGAAGCAGCTGATGCCCTCTTTTGGCAGGTTGCATCAAAAGAAGATATAGATTTGGCAATGGTAAAAGGGGTAAATTATCCAAAGGGACTTTTAAGCTGGGCGGATGAAATTGGTTTGGATAAAGTTGTTAACCTTATGGAAAATTTAAGGAAAGAATACAATGAAGACCGCTACCGTACAAGCACATTACTTAAACAAATGCTGAAAAATGGAATTAATTTTTATTCTTAAATGACCAAAAATAAACATCAGGAAAAAATCGTTGGCAATATGTATTCTGGAGATTTATTTAGTCAGTGGTTAGGAATAGAGGTTTTAGAAGTATCTGAGGGTTATTGTAAGCTAAAATTAAAAGTACGCAAAGAAATGCTCAATGGATTTTCAATTTTGCATGGCGGTGTTACATTTTCACTAGCTGATACAGCCCTTGCATTCGCTTCTAATTCTAGGGGAAAGATAAGTGTTTCCACTGAGGCTTCGATTTCCTTTATTGATAAGGTGAACGAAAATGACTTTTTAACCGCAGTAGCTCAAGAAGCAAGTCTTTCAGAAAAAACAGGTGTTTATTTTATTACTGTAAGCAATCAAAACAATAAAAAAGTTGCCCTTTTTAAGGGAACTGTACATCGTACAGGAAAAGAATGGTTTTCGAAATAATTTATAAAATGAAAGAAGCTTTTATTATAGATGCAATTAGAACTCCTGTTGGAAATTTCACTGGAAGTTTATCAGCAGTTAGAACAGATGATTTAGCAGCACTGGCAATTTCTGCATTAATGGAACGTAACAAGCAAATTGATCCGGCAGCCATAGAGGATGTTATTATGGGTTGCGCAAATCAAGCTGGTGAGGACAACCGTAATGTAGCAAGAATGGCTGTACTTTTAGCCGGACTTCCTCATACTGTCCCTGGAGAAACGGTTAACCGTTTATGTGCTTCCGGATTGTCAGCTACAATTAATGCATCCAGAGCTATAATGAGCGCTGAAGGTGATATATTCATTGCAGGAGGGGTAGAAGGAATGACTCGCGGGCCTTGGGTTATTTCCAAAACTGCATCCCCTTTTGGACGTGAAGCACAAATGTTTGATTCAAGTTTTGGATGGCGTTTTATTAATCCTAAAATGCAGGAAATATATGGCGTTGATGGAATGGGTGAAACTGCAGAAAATCTGGCTGAAATGTATTCAATTAATAGAGAAGATCAGGATCTATTTGCATACAATTCGCAATTAAAAGCTACCAGAGCCCAATTGGCTGGCAGATTCGAAAAAGAAATAATTGAAGTGAAAATCCCTCAAAAAAAAGGTGATCCAATTCTTTTTAATAAGGATGAATTTATTAAACCTAACACTTCATTAGAAATCCTGAGCAAATTAAAACCCGCTTTTAGGAAAAACGGTACGGTAACCGCTGGAAATGCTTCTGGTTTAAATGATGGAGCTGCTGCAATTTTGCTTGCATCTGAAAATGCAATAAAACAATTTGGAATTGTTCCTAAAGCAAGAATTGTTGCATCGGCCGTAGCAGGTGTTGAACCAAGAATAATGGGAATTGGGCCAGTACAGGCTGCCAACAAAGCATTAAAAAGGGCAGGATTAACCATGGCTGATATGGATATTATAGAATTAAATGAAGCCTTTGCCGCCCAGTCCCTGGCCTGTATCAGAGCATGGAAAATGGATGATAATGATCCGCGTATTAACCCTAACGGTGGAGCAATTGCTTTGGGTCATCCTCTTGGGATGTCCGGGGCTAGATTATTACAAACTGCTGCTATTGAACTTTGGGAACAAAATAAAAAATATGCCCTTTGCACCATGTGTATCGGTGTGGGACAGGGTTATGCTGTTATAATTGAAAGGGTATAAAAAATGCCTAAAATCCTCCGTATTTTAAATCGCTTCAATTTAGGTGGTCCAACGTATAATGCTGCTTTGCTTAGTAAGCATATGGCTCCTGAATTTGAAACAATGCTTGTTGGGGGAGAAAAAGACGAAACAGAAGAAACTTCCCTTTTTATTGTAAAGAATCTTGGACTGGAACCAGTTATTTTATCTGATATGAAAAGATCAGTTAACCCTACCTCTGACTTAAAGGCGTATTACAAACTTAAAAGCATAATAAAAGAGTTCAAACCCGATATAGTGCACACTCATGCTGCAAAAGCAGGGTTCATAGGACGACTGGCTGCACATCACTGCAATGTCCCTGTTATTGTACATACCTTCCACGGGCATGTTTTTCATTCTTATTTTAATTCAGCCAAAACAGGGATATATAAAAATCTTGAACGTTATGCCGCTGGTATTTCAAGTGGAATTATTGCAATTAGTGATAAACAAAAACATGAAATTGCTACTATTCACAAAATTTGTGCTCCAGATAAAATAAAAGTTATTCCCCTGGGATTTGACCTGATGAAATTCCAGGAAAATTCTTCGGAAAAAAGAAGATCTTTTAGGGCAACTTATGGCATAGAAGACAATGAAATTGCAATAGGCATAATAGGAAGGCTAGTTCCTATTAAAAACCACAGCTTGTTTTTAAACGCTTTGAAAATTGTGCTTGAAAAAACAACAAAAAATATTAGGGCTTTTATTATCGGTGATGGACAAGAAAGATCAAAATTGGAATTACTGGCAAATAATTTAAATATTGAGTTTACAAGCGGTGAAACAAAGGAAAAGTTGCCTCTTACATTTACCTCCTGGATTAAGGATATCGATTGGGCCAATGCTGGAATGGATATTATTGCTCTTACTTCCCTTAATGAAGGAACACCCGTTAGTTTAATTGAAGCCCAGGCAGCAGCAAAGCCAATTGTTACAACAGCAGTTGGTGGAATTGAAGACGTGGTAATTCCCCAGAAAACAGCCTTGCTTTCACCATCAGGAGATTATGAAGGGTTCGCTGAAAACTTGTTAAATCTTATTGAAAATGATGATTTGAGAAAAAAAATGAACATCCTGGGACCTGATTTTGTAAACAAAAAATTCCAGTATCCCAGACTAATAAACGATATGAAATTGTATTACCATTCATTATTAAAGACAGTAAATTCAAAAGAAAGTTCGATGTAAATAAATAAAAATGATACTTTTGCGTTTAGCTGTCACTGATTTTTTATTTTAAACTATGCTCAAAACACTTTTAACTGCACTTGCTGGAATTGTGATTCTTTCTGGTTGCAATTTTAATTCTAGCATTATGCTTAGAACAAAAAAAGATTTCAAATATTCTATTCCTACTGATTCAACACAATTAGCTGAGTATAAAATATCCTCCAATGACCTTATTGATTTTAGAATTTTTACCAATGATGGTTTTAAATTAATAGATTTAACCTCCTTGAGTGAATCAGGAAACGCAGCTTCAGTAACAAGAACAAGATTTTCTCAAGAATACCTTGTGGAGCATGATGGAATGATGAAACTTCCTATTCTGGGTAGATTAGATGTAAAAGGAATGACAATAAGAGAAGCCGAAAAATTTCTGGAAGAAAAATATTCGGAATTTTACATCAAACCATTCATCCTAATGAATGTAATAAACCGAAGAGTAATTGTTTTTCCCGGACAACATGGTGCTGCTCGGGTTATTCCTCTTAACAACAACAACACTACGCTTATTGAGGCTCTTGCTCTGGCTGGGGGTATCGCACAGATTGGAAAAGCAAAAAAAATTAAATTAATCCGCGGAAATTTGACTAACCCGGAAGTTTTCCTTATTGATCTTTCAACCATTAATGGAATGCAACAAGCTGATTTAGTATTGCAGGCTAATGATGTTATTTATGTTGAACCAAGATTGAGAATTACACAGGGGGCTGTTTCTGAAATTGCACCTTTAATCAGTTTGATTACCAGCGCAATACTGCTTTACACATTTTCAACAAGAATTTTCTGAACCTAAAAGTTTATGTATACAGGGAATTTACATGATGACGATAATCTTGGAAGGTATAAAGAACGCCTTTCTAATTTCAGTAAAGAATTTGAATTCGGACTTTTTCTAATTATTATCAGAAAAAATTTAATCTGGCTTGCAACTTTTATTTTCCTGGCAGCTTTATGTGCTTTTATTTACTTGCGTTACACCCCTCCCATTTATGAGGCAAGCTCCATAATTCAGGTTAATTATGAAAACAATGCGAGCAAGGTATTAGGAGTTGATAATTTACACGATCAGCAGGATATTTCAAGAGAAATAGAACTTTTAAGATCAAAACTGTTTTTAAAACAAGCCCTCACAAACCTCCCTCTTAATGTAGCTTATTTTAATCAAGGAACTGTTTTGGAATTTGAACAATATACTAGTTCCCCATATACCATTGAAATAATTGAGCATAATCCTGCAATTGAAGATCTGCCAATTTTTATTGATTTTTATGAAAATGGAAAAACTGAAATTTCTTATCAATATGGTCAAAATGAAATTAAACTAACTGCTCCTGATAATAAAACATTTGAATTGCCACATTGTACAATTAGTGTTACTGTTAATAATCCTGATGCCATTAAAGAACAAATTTTACAGAATAAAAAAGAACGCTTTTTCTTTAAAATCTCTAATATTGACAATATTACCCGGACTTATATGGGCAAATTGGAGGTAAAATTGCTTAATTCTGCTGCCAAAACAATTCAAATTATTATTAAAGACAATAACCCTGAAAAATGTGCTGATATTGTGAACGCTATTACAGAAGAGTATTTGAAATATGAAGTAGAAAGGAAAAGCGAAAGCGCAATTAATGTATTAGCATTTATTGATACCCAAATTGAAGGTGTTTATGGACGGTTAAAAGAATCTGAAACTTCTATTCAAGTGTTCAAAACCGAAAACAAACTTGCCAATGACAAAGATTTCATTTCTCTTAACATTGAAAAATTTTCATCAATTGAATCAGAAATATTAGAATTGGAACTGAATGAAAACATGCTTAAAACCATTGAAAAAAGAATCAGTGAATCCTCTAGTGAAATAGATATTTACAAACTGCTCCCACTTTTTGCCGGAACCCAGTATGAGGGAACTTCAATTAACAAATTAATATCAAGACTTCACGAATTGTTATTGAGCAAAGAATTAGCTCTTTTTGATGAAACCCCTAACAGTGGAAACATAAAAACAATTGATTATCAAATCAAGATTCAAAAGAAACTGCTCATAGAAAGTATACAATCATTAAGCAAAAAAACTACCGAGAAAAAAAATAATTTAATTGCCAAAACCCTTGTTATTGAAGAATCGTTTTTAAAGGCACCTTTAAAAGAGGTTGAATTTGCCAGACTTCAAAGACATTTCTCTATCAATGAGAAATTCTACAACCTTTTAATGGAAAAAAGAACAGAATATTCCATTTTAAAAGCAAGTTTTATCCCTCAAAATCTTATTCTGGATCGCGCCTATCCTCCATCTATGCCATTTTCCCCAAACAAATCTATTATTTTTACAGCTTGTTTGCTTGTTGGATTATTAATGGGAATTGCTCTGATTTTAACTCGTTACCTGATTCATAATGATATTGACAGCCTGAATGAAATTGTTAGACATTCAAATGCATCAATAGGAATACTCGGAATTATTCCAAAATACAAGGACGATATTCCTGTTTCACAACTTATTGTCAATAAAAATCCAAAATCATTAATTGCTGAAGCCTTTAGGTCTATAAGAACCAATCTTCAATTTATTTCAAATGAAACCGGGCCTAAAGTTATTGCTATAAGTTCTACAATTTCTGGTGAAGGGAAAACCTTTACAGCTCTTAATCTTGGGGGAATAATTGCTTTTTCTGAAAAAAAAGTTATTATTATTGATCTTGATATGCGCAAACCTAAAATTCATAAAGGATTTAATAGCCCCAATGAAATTGGAATGAGTACTATTCTAATTGGCAAACATACTATTGAAGAATGCATTAGAAATAGCACAATGAAAAATTTGGATTTCATTACCGCTGGACCAATTCCTCCTAACCCCTCAGAGCTAATAATAAGCAACAATATGGATCTTGTTATTGAAAAGCTTAAATCGCTTTATGATGTTGTAATTATCGACAATCCGCCTGTAGGGCTAGTTACTGACGGGATTTCCATTTTTCAAAAAGCAGATTATCCCATTTATGTTTTTAGATCTGAATATTCAAAGAAAAATTTTATTCACAATGCCGACCGTTTAGTGAATGAAAATAAAATTACAAAACTATCTGTTATTTTAAATGGGGTGGATATTGACAAGAGCACTGCCGGCTACGGTTATGGGTATGGGTACGGCTATGGTTCAAATTATGGTTATTATGACGAAGAAAAGAAACCTTCAAAAAAAACAATTCTCCAACGTCTGTTTAACAAGCAAATCCAAAACATTTCATGAACTTAACTGAAACACCTATTCAAGGTTTATTTATTATTGAGACTAAAGTTTTCAGCGATGAAAGGGGCTATTTCTTTGAATCCTATAACAAAGAAGCTTTTAAAAAAAACAACTTGGATTTTGAATTTGTTCAGGATAATGTTTCCATGTCATACAAAAACACTTTAAGAGGGCTTCATTTTCAAAATCCTCCTCATGCCCAAGGAAAGCTTGTAAGTGTTATAAAAGGAGCTGTTCTTGATGTTGCTGTTGACATTCGTTTGGGTTCTCCTACATACGGAAAACATTTTTCCCTGGTACTAAGTTCCATTAATAATAAATCACTGTGGATTCCCAAAGGTTTTGCACATGGCTTTCTGGCCCTTGAAGATCAAACTTACTTTATGTATAAATGTACAAACTTTTACAATAAAGAATCTGAAGATAGTTTAGCCTGGAACGATCCGGATTTGAATATCGATTGGGGTACGCAAAGCCCTATAGTTTCTGACAAGGACTTAATGGCAAATGAATTTAAAAATTTCAAAAGTTTGTTTTAGAATTAATAATTTATTACTTTTCAATTGAACTTTCCCTACAGAGAATGGATCTAACCAACTATATCTATTTAATATATTCAGTTTTCATTATTGGAACTGGAGTGTTTTCTTTTTTAATAAATGGGCTTTTTTTAAAATTTGCGGGTAACCTTGGAATCCGAAATGACAAAGAAACCGTTATCAGATGGAGCGTTCAGTCAAAACCTTCCATTGGCGGAATCTCTTTTTTTATTGTTTTTCTACTTTCAATAGTTACACACTTTATTTTTTTTGAAACTGAAAAAGAATTTTTAAACCTTCAATTTTTAGGAGTCTTATCAGCAGTTACCCTTGCCTTTCTTATCGGGTTAGCAGATGATGCTTATAATACCAATCCCTTTTGGAAATTTACCGGGCAATTAACATGCGGACTAATCCTGGTTTTTACAGGCACTATCATCCATGTGTTTCAATCTGATTTTTTTAATATTCTGTTAACCGTATTCTGGATAATTGCAATTATGAATTCAATTAACATGCTTGATAACATGGATGGAATCACTACTATTGTTTCCATTTTCATTGTACTTGCTGCCTTGGTGATTGTAGCAATTCTTCAGGCATTTTCCAGTATTTATTTCACTGTTTTACTTGGCCTTTTTTCAGCCCTTGTTGGGTTTTTATTTTACAACTGGAACCCATCTAAAATGTTTATGGGAGACACAGGAAGCCAGTTTTTAGGTTGTATCCTTGCTATTTTCGGAATTATTTTCTTCTGGAATTTTAATGGTTTAACGAATCAGACAAGTGAATCACGTCAAATAATAATTGTTTCACTGGCCTTTTTAATCCCAATTATTGATACAACTACTGTGGTAATAAACAGGCTATTAAAAAAACGTTCTCCTTTTATTGGTGGAAAAGACCACACCACACATCATATTTCCTATTTGGGTTTTTCTGATAAAAAAGTAGCAAGGATTTTCATTGCCCTTTCTTTAATTTCGCTGATTTTTGTTTTTGTAATTGTAAATTTCATTGAAGCATGGGATTATATTCATTTCACTCTGTTTTCAATATACATTTTTTTAATTTTCTCTGTTTTATACATTATAACCAGGATCACAAAAAAAGAAGAAATTTAAATTTCTTAAACAATATTTGAATAATTGTAGAGTAATAGAATAATGAATATAAAAGAGATAAGTGAAGGGGAAAATGAATTACAAAACCAAATGGAAAATGGAATCGAAACCCTTGAAGTATCTGGGGCAAGAGTGCATAATCTTAAAAACATTGATGTTAGCATACCCCGAAATAAATTAGTTGTTATTACAGGTTTAAGTGGCAGTGGCAAGTCTTCCCTTGCTTTTGATACAATATATGCAGAAGGACAAAGAAGATATATAGAAACTTTTTCTGCCTATGCACGCAGCTTCCTTGGAAACCTTGAACGCCCTGATGTAGATAATATAACCGGATTAAGCCCGGTGATTTCTATTGAACAAAAAACGGTAAGCCGAAATCCCAGATCCACGGTTGGAACAATTACAGAAATTTACGATTTCCTTCGGCTTCTTTTCGCACGGGCTTCCGATGCATTTTCCTATAAAACCGGAGAAAAAATGATTCGTTATAACGATCAGGAAATATTAAATATAATTCTTGATCAATACAATGAAAAACGAATTATTTTGCTTTCTCCCCTTGTTAAAGGAAGAAAAGGACATTACAGGGAACTATTCGAACAAATACTAAAACAGGGATTTATTAAAGTACGCGTGGATGGGGAAATAAAAGACATTATTCCAAGGCTTCAGGTGGATCGTTATAAAATCCATGATATTGAAATAGTGGTTGACCGTGTTATTGTAAGTGAGGAGTTAAGACAAAGAATATTGGAATCTTTGCTTATTGCCATGAAAAAAGGTAAGGGAACACTTATGATTATGGATGTTGACACGCAAGAAATAAGACATTTTAGCCGCCATTTAATGTGCCCTACAACTGGCATCGCTTATGATGAACCTGCTCCTAATATATTTTCTTTTAACTCTCCCTATGGTGCCTGCGAAAAATGCAATGGTATGGGAGAAGTTTCACAAGTAGATATTAAAAAAATTATTCCTAACCCTAAATTAAGTATCAAAAAAGGTGGTATTGCTCCTATAGGAGAATACAAAAACAACTGGATATTCCACCAGGTAGAAGCAATCCTGGAGAAATACGGTTACACCCTAACTGATTCCATTGAAAGTATTGATGAACACACCATGAATACAATTCTCTTTGGAACGGATGAAGTAATAAAAGTTAAAAGCCATTCTGGAATCAGTGGAAGTAGCTTCTCACTAACATTTGAAGGTATTATTAATTTCATTTCCCGTTTGAATCAAGAGAATGCAACTGCATCAATAAGCCGCTGGTCATCTGAATTTATGAATACTGTTGCTTGCCCGGAATGCCAGGGAAAAAGACTAAAAAAAGAATCTCTGTTTTTTAAAATTGGAGATAAAAACATTGCAGATCTTGCATCCATGGGCATTACTGAATTACAGCAATGGTTTACAGATATTGAAAGCCGCCTGGATGATAGAAAAAACATCATCGCAAAAGAAGTATTAAAAGAGATTCGTTCAAGAATAAGTTTTTTACTGGATGTTGGTTTAACTTACTTAACACTCAACCGAAGTGCTAAAACATTATCAGGTGGGGAAGCTCAGCGAATAAGACTGGCAACTCAAATAGGGTCTCAATTGGTAAATGTTTTATATATCCTGGATGAACCAAGTATTGGGCTTCACCAAAGAGATAATATGCGTCTTATAAAAGCCCTTCAGAATTTAAGGGACATAGGCAATTCGGTAATTGTTGTAGAACACGATAAGGAAATGATCATGCATGCTGATTATGTTCTTGATATAGGCCCTCTTGCAGGTATCAATGGAGGAAGGGTTGTTGCAAGCGGAAAACCAGAGGATCTCGCCAAATTCAACACAATTACAACACAGTACCTGAATGGCACCAGGAACATTGAAATACCTGCTCAAAGGAGAACAGGATCTGGAAAATCATTAATCCTTAAAGGAGCCAAGGGACATAACCTTAAAAATGTAAATGTTGAATTTCCACTTGGAAAATTCATTTGTGTATCCGGAGTTTCAGGAAGTGGAAAATCAAGTTTAATTAATGGAACATTGTACCCTTTATTAAATCAGTATTTCTACAGGTCACTTCAAAAACCTTTGGAGTATAGTTCAATAAAAGGTCTGGAAAATATTGACAAGGTAATTGAAATCGATCAATCTCCAATTGGAAGGACTCCAAGATCCAATCCTGCAACTTACACCGGTGTTTTTACTGAAATAAGAAATTTATTCACATCCTTGCCTGAGGCTAAAATAAGAGGTTATAAACCTGGCCGCTTTTCATTTAATGTTAAAGGAGGAAGGTGCGAAACATGTAAAGGAGCTGGTGTAAAAACAATTGAAATGAATTTTTTACCCGATGTTTATGTTGTTTGTGAAACATGTCAGGGAAAAAGATACAACAGAGAAACCCTTGAAATCAGATACAGAGGCAAATCAATTAGTGATATTCTTGAAATGACAATTAATCAGGCTGTTGATTTTTTTGAAAACATTCCATATATTTTGTCTAAAATAAAAGCAATTAAGGATGTTGGTTTAGGTTATGTTACACTTGGACAACAATCTACAACCCTTTCTGGTGGAGAGGCACAAAGAGTAAAACTGGCTACCGAATTATCAAAAAGAGATACCGGGAATACCTTCTATATTTTAGATGAACCAACAACTGGTCTTCATTTTGAAGATATAAAAGTACTTTTGGAGGTACTCAATAAACTGGCAGATAGTGGAAACACAATACTTGTTATTGAACACAACCTGGATATAATTAAAGTGGCTGATCATGTAATTGATTTGGGCCCTGAAGGTGGAGATGCAGGCGGAAATATTGTCTGTTATGGAACTCCTGAGCAAATTGCACGTAATAATAGCAGTATTACCGGAGAATATTTAAAAAGAGAATTATCCTGAAACTTTAATCAGAAAAAAAATGGGTCCACTAGATGACAAGATAAGGCAGGCTTTTGCAGAAAAAGATTGGAATGAAATTAAAGTAGCAGATTCATGGCAAATATTTAAAGTAATGGCTGAATTTGTTGATGGATTTGAAAAAATGGCAAAAATTGGCCCTTGCGTTACTGTTTTTGGTTCTGCACGCACAAAGCCTGATCATCCTTATTACAAATTAGCGGAAGATATTGCATTTAAACTTACCAAAGAAGGTTATGGTATTATTACCGGAGGGGGGCCTGGAATTATGGAGGCTGCAAATAAAGGAGCACAAGCAGGAGGTGGTAGATCAGTTGGACTAAATATAGACCTGCCTTTTGAACAATTTTCTAATCCTTTTATTGATCAGGATAAATTAATCACCTTTGATTATTTCTTTGTTCGTAAGGTAATGTTCATTAAATATGCACAGGGATTTATAGTTTTACCAGGAGGATTCGGAACCTTAGATGAACTTTTTGAAGCCCTTACACTAATTCAAACAAATAAAATAGGGAAATTTCCAATAATTCTGGTTGGAAAAAAATATTGGTCAGGAATTGTAGATTGGATTAAAAACGTTTTAGTTGAAGAAGTTAATAACGTAAGTATAGAAGATCTTGACTTAATTGTGGTTGTTGATACTGCCGAACAGGCAGTGAAAGAGATTGTGGATTTTTATTCCAAATATTTACTTAAGCCGAACTTTTAATTACATTGTAAGTATAAAAGCAGGATTCCTAAAGCAAATTTTTAAACTTTTTTGATTGTATAAACGTTAAAAAACATTTTTTTGATACAAAAAATTGGTTTACTGTATATTTTATAATACTTTTAGTGAGTTTTTAACTGTGAAAAACAGTTTTTTATCCTAGTTTATTTAAATAATTAAACTTAACACAATAGATGATTCGAAATATTTCTCTGATCTTTAGTATGCTTTTTTTACTGATATTCCAGAATATTCTCTCGGATGGATTATCTATAAAATCAAATATACCTAAAAATGCAGCCCCTGGCTCTGAATTTATTGTTGAATTAACCATAAGCAAAGATGACATTAAGGGTTTTGCATTACTGACTCAAGAATTGCCTAGCGGTTTTACGGCTGAAGCAATAAATAATAATAATGCCTCTTTTACTTTTATTGATCAAAAAGTAAAATTTATTTGGATCGAGTTGCCAACTCAAACGGAATTCAACATTTCCTACAAAGTTAAAGTCGACAAAACTGTTACAGGAAAAAATGAAATTACGGGTAGTTTTTCTTACCTTGTAAACAGTGATAAAAAAGTATATCCTATTTCTTCAGTTTCGATCGATGTCGCAGAAGAAGATTTAGCCTTAAATGATGAAATGGAGCAAGATGATGATGATGAGAAAGAACAAGAAAAAGAGGAAGTAATTGTTGATAAAAAAATAGAGGCAGAGGTAAAATGCAAAAGAAATATTAATTACAAGCTTAACTCTGAATTTGTGGTTGAAGTGATCATTAATAAAACTGAAATCGGAGATTTCGCAAAACTTCAGGAAACACTACCAGAAGGCTTTACCGCAACTTCTATTGAATCAAACAATGCTCAATTTTCATTCTCGAATCAAATAGTTAAGTTTGTTTGGATGACACTTCCAGAACAAAATGAATTTAGGGTTTCTTACCTGGTAAAAAAGGATCCACAAAGCAATGGAAACAATTTCTTAAATGGCGAGTTTTCTTATGTTGAAATTGATGGAGAAACTAAAAAATGCATCGTTTCAAAAGAGTTAATTGATATGCCTGAAGAAGAACAACCTGTAGTTGCTAAAATAGTTGTTCAGGAAAAGAAAGAAGAAAAAAAGGAACCTGAAATTGTAAAAACAGCTATTACAGAAACATCTAATGCCAAACAAAAAGGAATAGTTTATAAAGTGCAAATCGCAGCAGGACATACACTTGTAAAGGAAGTTCATTTTGTGGAAAAATACAGCATTAAGGAACCAATTTATACAGAAATGCACGAGGGATGGAATAAATACACCATTGGCAGTTTTTCTGAGTATGATATAGCTAAGAAAAATTGCGAGGCTACAAAATCCAATGAAAAAATAGATACAGGCCCCTTTATCACTGCCTACAATCAAGGTAAACGGATTACTGTACAAGAAGCATTAATGATTAGCAATCAAAAATGGATAAAATAGATAAATTTATTTTTTGCAACTTTAGTATATTCAATTAAATGGTTCCATTTATAAATTTATCTGTTTGAGAGAATGAAATTAAATAAGCTTTTTATTATTTTCTCACTTATACTATTAAATATAAGTATTGCATTTGCCCAAGAAAAGGAAAAAAAGGATAATGTTTATTCTCAAAATACAGAAGATGAGGTTACCATTTTTAAACCTACTGCAGGTTTAGGTATCGGAATACTTAGTTACTTTGGAGATGTAGGTTCTGCATCCTTTAAAAACCCTATGACATCCAGATTAGGTTATCAATTTTTAGCTTCTACAAGGCTAAATTCATTTTTTGACATTAATTTACATTTTCTTGTTGGCAAGGTTGAAGCAAATGAAAGATCATTTGAAAGGAATCTAAATTTTCAGGCAGAAATAAGGAGCAGCGGATTAAGTTTATCCTACAATTTTCACCAATTATTACCTAAAAACAGAAAACTTGATCCCTTTGTTTCTCTTGGGATTGAATCTGTTGAATTTTTATCTAAAACAGATATTTATGACAGTCAGGGAAACAGGTATAACTACTGGAGGGATGGCTCTTTAAGGAATTTACCCGAAGAACATCCAAATGCTGTTAATGCAATTCATATTCAAAGAGATTATATTTTTGAAACAGATATCAGGGAGTCCAATATTGATGGGTTTGGAAGGTATTCAGAACGAACTTTTGCAATTCCTGCAGGAATTGGGTTAAGAATGTATCTTTATGATAACCTTGATTTTAAAATAGGTACAACATTCCATTATACTTTCTCCAATTTAATTGATGGAGTTACCGAAAACAGCAAAGGAACAAGAATTGGCAACAGCAAGAACGACCACTTTCTTTACTCTTCGTTTTCATTAAATTACCGTTTTAATTTTAAGAAAAAATCAAAGAAAAAAGAAAACGAAAATACCTATTCTGACGTGGATTATACATCACTTGATGACGAGGACATTGATGCAGATGGTGTTAAAGATTTCAAGGATGATTGCCCTGGAACTCCTTCAGGGGTAAAAGTTAATATAAATGGTTGTCCTCTGGATAATGACAATGATGGTGTTCCTGATTTTCTTGACCAGGAACCAAATACCCATGCAAATGCATTTGTAGATGTAAACGGGGTAACCCTGACTGATGAAGCAATACTTCTGCTCTATGAAACATATATGGATAGTACAGGTAAATTTGCAATAATTACCCGGACCGTATATGAGGCTGAAAAAAGAGCATCCAGTTCTGATCAATATAAAGTTCAATTAGGAATATACAATACAGGAATTCCTCCAGAACTAATAAATAAATTTCTTAGTTTAACAGATATTACCTCAACTGAAAGCCCTTTAGGTACAATTTATTCAGTTGGAAATTATTCCAGTTATAATGATGCGGTGAAACGCAAGAATGAATTACTTAATTCAGGTTTGGAAGAAGCTACTGTTGCTTTAATACGTAATGGAAAATTTATTACTGAAGATGATCCTCGTTTTAATACAACTGTAAAACCCGATAAATCTTCTGTTGCATCTACAAATAACAAATCTGAAAATATTTCACAAAATTTAACAAATGAGACTAACAAAAGTTTAAGCAATAATGAAAATTCAAAATCTAAAACAGAATCCATTTCAAATTCAACAACAAATACAAACGCTGTAAAAGAATCAACCATAAAAACAGATGCTGGTTCAAATACCAACGTTAAAACAACTAACAATACAACCTCAACAAATACAAACAAAGTTTCAGCCAATGGTATAACAGAATTCAACGCCTCCTCCCTGTCTGAAAAGGATCCTGATAACCAAGTAGTTTTCAGGATTCAATTGGGGGCATACAGCCGCAAATTATCGAAAAATATTTTTGAAGGAGTTGACAATTTAATTATGGTTACTTCCGAAGATGGCCTGGTTAGGTACCTATCAGGATCATTCACGGATTACAATGAAGCAGTTAAAGAAAAAATCAATGTCGTTTTAAAAGGTTACAACGGATCATTTATAGTTGCATACAAAAATGGCAAGAGAATTCCTTTAGCCTCGGTGGGAGCAACTAAAACTTCTGCAGAAAATTTGAATGATCCTATAAAGCCTCAAAGTGCTGTTTCAAAAGATTTAATTAAATTTAAAGTGCAAATCGGTGCATTTAAAAATGAAGTTCCAGCAGATATTAGAATCAAGTATAATTCAATAAAAGGCTTGGAAACGCAACAAACTCCTACTGGATTAACCAGATATATTTCAGGCACTTTTTCTGACTACAACCAGGCTGTGAAATTAAAAAATGAGATGATTAATACTTATGGAATTTCCGATGCCTTTATTGTAGCTTATTTTAAAGACCAAATGATTCCAGTACAAGAAGCACTTGAATTGATCAAGTAATCTTGTTTTTTTTACATTTATAATTTACTCCTGGTGAATATCCAATTATCTTTATTAAAAAATACTGTTTTAGTTTTAATTCTTCTACTGCCCTTTAAACTCCTAGCCCAGGAAAACGATCAGGTTCCAGCTGCGGATACAATTCCTATCTGGAGATTTTCAGGTATTTTTAATGCTAATTTCTCACAAGTTCATCTTTCCAATTGGGTTGGAGGAGGAGAAAACTCACAATCAGCTGCTGGTTTGCTTCAGTTAAGAAGCAATTACCTTAAAGAAAAAGCGCAATGGGATAATAGTCTTGAAGTTGGATATGGATTTTTACAAAGCCAAACAAAAGGTTTTTTAAAAACTGATGATAAAATTGACTTTGTATCTAACTATAGTTATAAAGCTTATAAAGACTTCAACTATTCAGCATTATTAAGCTTTAATACACAATTTACCCCAGGATACAGTGATGCAGAGAAAAAGATTCTTATTTCAGATTTTTTGGCTCCTGCCTATTTAATAACATCATTAGGTTTGAATTACAAAAGGGGAGATTTAATAACTATAATGCTATCTCCATTAACTGGCAAATTTACAATTGTAAACCAGCCAGATTTGTCTGCAGCAGGTGCATTTGGAGTAACACCAGGAGAGATAGTAAGGGAAGAGTTTGGATCTTATTTCAAAGCTATGTTTCGCAAAGAAAACATTATTAATAACGTTTCCCTCCAGGTAAAACTTGACCTTTTTTCAAATTACCTTGAAAAACCCGAAAATATTGATGTGAATTGGGAGACTATGGTTATTTTAAAGGTGAACAAATATATAAATGCAAATATTTCTTCTCATCTTATATACGATCATGATATTGAAATTGGGGTGGATACTAATGGTGATGGATTAATAGATTCATCCGGACCACGAACTCAATTTAAGGAAGTTCTAAGCATCGGTTTAACCTTTAAATTTTGATTTTTAATAATTTTTATTTAAAATTTGATTTTCTATTTACCTTAAACTAAAAAATTTAATTATGAAAGTAGTATTGTCATCAATTACTCTATTCCTTGTTTTATTCTCCATAAGTGAAGTAAATGCACAAGAAAAGAGAACTGAAAAATCAGAAGTAAGAGAAGTGAAATCTGAACCTAAAGCAACAGAAACTACACCAGCAACTAGAGCCACTCCCGCAAAAGAAGCAACACCTGCAAAAGAAGCGACTCCTGCAACTAGAGCCACACCGGCAACAAAAACTGCCCCAGCAACTAGGGCTACTCCTGCTAATTCAGAAGAAAAAAAGGTTGCTCCTGCAGAAAAAAAAGCGGAAAAACCAGAAAGCGGAAAATCAAAGGGAGAACCAACCTCAATTTCTGTTTCTGATGATGGACTACCTTCAGACAATAAAAAGTCAGATAAATAATTTATTCTTATTCAGCATAAAAAAAGGCCTCAAAAATTGAGGCCTTTTTTTATGCTGGTTTGTTCGGTGGAGGAAGTATTGTTGCGATTACCTCTGATTGAAATTCACAGCGCTTATGTTCTCCATCGCAAAAAGGTTTATTATTGCTCTTGCCACAACGGCATAAGGATATAACTTTTCGTCCGGATAAACCATAAGCGTTTCCATTAGGATCTAAAAGTTCAAAGTCTCCTTCAATTCTTAATGATCCGTTATTATTTACTGTAATTTTTGTTGACATTATTTTATTTTTTAAAATTTAGGGCAAGGTACAACTATCCTTTTTTTCTTTTTGTTTGCTTTACAAAAAATATAATTCAAAGTAATTTCATGCGCTCCTGCGGTTGAAGTCTTAAGCCGGGAAACAGTGATGTCATAACTATATCCTATTTGGAGTTTATCTACAACAAATCCTGCAAGAAGAGCTACTGCATCATGATTTGAATATCCAGGCTCATAGGCTTTAAAAAGAGGAATTCCACGATACCAGATACCTAAGGTCATAACTGAATAACCATAATAAAGGCCTAAGTCAAGTTGATCAAACTTTCCTTGTGACTTTAAATTAAAAGCAGGATAAATTGCATATTTTCCATCTTTTGAATTAGTTGGTTCATCAAGTTGAATCCTTGTACCTGCATGAAGCGAATATTTTACAGGAACAGTACTTTGATCATTTAAAAGGGATTGATTGGGTCTGTTTAAATGATGGGCAGAAAGTCCAATCCAATAATTTTGTGAATAAACTACTGTGCCTGTAGATAAATCAGCATATAATGCCATTTCAGAGTTATTTGCATGAATTGAAGTAGCTGCTCCCCCTCTTGCTATTTGATCTCCAAAAATAAGATCATTATAATTGATGTTTCTAGAATTAATTCCTCCTTGTAAACCTGCTCTAACCATCCATGTTTTACTAATTGGAACTTCATAGGCATACAACAAATTAATTCCTGTAGATCTCAGCTTACCTGAACCTGCCTTGTCGTTAGTAAATAATACTCCTAAGGAACCATTAAGTGAAGGTAGGTTTTGATCATAGGAGAATGTATAGGATACAAAACTTCCTGGAATGGAAGGCCATTGGTCGCGAAAATTGGAAGACACCTTTGAACAACCATGTATTCCGGTGAAAGCCGGGTTTAAATATGTTTGAGCTGCATAAAACTGGGTGAATTGCATATCCTGCCCCATGCTATCCTGGAAACAAACAATTAGCAGAATTACGCTAAATGCGGTTTTTATGTTTCTATACCTTTTCATCATTTTGCTCTTGTAAACTATTATTTTGTTTCAATTAATTTTAAGGATATAATTGGTGTATGCGAACCAACAATATCAGAAAAGGAATTATAACCCGGGGATTCTACAATTAATCTATACGTTTTACCTGGCTTAATAATCATAATAAACTTTCCTGTAAGTCTATTTGAATTATACATTCCATGTATTGAATTATATTCTTCATCAATAAGTGTAATTGTTGCGGATAAAGGCAATTTATCCTTATTATGAACTGATCCTTTTAAAACAGCTAAATCAAAATTTTCATCTGGTAGAAAAACTTTATAAATATCAGATTTTCCAATTCCAGAAGCTTTTTTTGATGCATAATAACCCACATCTCCGTTAACTGTTAGTACAAAATAAATATCATCCTCCACTGAATTTATTGGATACCCTATATTTTCAGGAGTTGACCAACCATTTTCGTCTTTTATTGTTTTAAAAATATCATATCCACCCATAGTATTATGACCTTTGGAACTAAAATAAAGTGTTTTGCCATCGGGGTGAATAAATGGAGCATCATCATCAAAAGCAGTATTAATTGCAGAACCAAGATTAGAAGCTTTACTCCATAATCCATTAGGCAATTTAACAACTCTATAAATATCCTTACCCCCATAACCTCCAGGACGATTACTTGAAAAATAAAAAATTTCACTGTCCTGGCTAATGCTGGCACTTGATTCCCATCCGTCTACTGAATTGATATCCGGCTCTAATTTTTCAGGTTTTGTCCAATCACTTCCATCATATTTCGATTCATAAATATCACCGCCAGTTAAACTTTGATTTGTACGGTATATAAATAATTTTTCTCCATCAGCCGTTAAGGTTACACTTGCATCATGCCCGCTGGAATTAATGTTGTGGCTTATTCCTTTAGGCTCTGTCCATTCATTTTCAACTTTACGTGAAATATAAATGTCTTCAAAATATTCTTCATAAGGATCAAGTAAACCTCCAGTACTACTTTCCCTTCTTGATGTAAAAATCAATAAATTGCCATCGGCAGATATCAAAGGAGCATAATCATGGTGTAAGGAATTAATTACCGGTCCCATGTTTTCTATTTGCACATTTATCGGTTTCTTAATCCTTTCTTTTGCATTCCGTGTAATTGAAATTTGTCTTTCTATCTCATAATCAACAAAAGATTTCTCGCCTTTTTGATTTCGATATTGATTGTATGATGACAAGGCCTTTTCGAATTCGGCATTTAGGTGGTATAAACATCCTAAATAATAATAACTATCTATTTGATCGTGAAAAGCGGCTCTTTCAAAATAGGGAATAGCATCCTTCTTTTCATTTCCCAGATAATATATACAAACACCAACTTTGAAATTAATTTCACCATTTAATGAATCACTTTTATACAATACCTGATATATTTCCAATGCCTTTTTAAAGCTATTGTACTCAAACAACAAATCAGCTGATTTTTTCAGCCGTTCAGTTTCTTTTTTGTTTTGCTGTGAAAACAATACCTGGACTGAAAGAAATAAAATACTAAGTAAAATAAATAATCTCTTCATAATTATCTTAATAATGTAACATCACCAGCTTTACTAAATACCCTGTTATCATTAAATCGGGCATCAATTTTCCACACATAAACATCCTGCTTACACAATTGCCCACGATAATATCCATCCCAGCCAATTTTTAAATCGAATGTTTCAAAAATCAATTCTCCCCAGCGGTTAAAAATCATCATATGAAAATTTTCTATACCATCTGAGTAGGGAAAGAACACAGAATTATCAAGACTATTAGGATTGTAACTACCACCTGATTGACCAGATGAACTTGGTGTAAATGCATTTGGCACCAAAATATTACCGGTAGCAATAATTTCAAAAGAAGTAGTATCAATACAGCCGTGCTGACTTGTTGTTGTCAGGATAACGGTATAAATACCTGCTGAACTATAAGCATGTTTTGGAAACTCCTGATTAGAAGTAGAACCATCGCCAAAGTCCCAATGATAAGTAGATCCATTGATAGACTTATTATCAAAAATAACTTTTTCAGGAATAAACACTACCGGAGGATTTACTGCAAATGCTGCTTCGGGAATTCCATAAGCATTAACCTCATTTGAAGCCCCCGAAGATGTTGCACTACATCCTCCGGAAGTAGTAGCTACCAGAGTTACGGGGTAATTTCCAGGAACACTATATACATGGTAAGGGTTTTGAAGAGTGGATGTAGTTCCGTCTCCTAGATTCCATTCCCAGCTCGTAACAGGATCGATGGACGAAATTGAAACATCTGAAAATTGCACTGCATGATTAATACAATCATTCCAACCATCTGTTGTTATCTTAACATCTGGAACAGGTTTAAAATCTATTGCAAATGATTCTGTAACCTGCACATTACATTTGCTATTCGTAACTGTAACCGTATACATGGTTGGAGCCATTGGTATTACTACAAATGAGCCAGAACCAACCCATGAAGCATTAGGTGACCATGAATAACTTAATAATGATTGATCTGCGTTTGCAACAGTAGCATAAACTAAGCCCTCATACCCTGGACATAATAGCGGAGTTCCCTCTACAATAAGGTCATCTGGGCCAAGTGAAATTACTGTTACTGTTACTGATGTTGAATTACCAGGACAACCCGCATTATCATATGCCGTAACTGTATATGTAGTATTGGTTTGAGGATTTACAGTATGGCTTGAGGAAATATTCAGTCCATGGCTCCATAAATAAAAATAACCCCCTGCTCCTCCCCCATTTGCTGAGGCCCAAATTGGAGCACTACTTCCTTTACAAATCGATGTATCCGGTGAAACAATAGTAACGACTACACTAGGCTGGGTAATGGTAATTTGTTCAAGAGCAATACAACCTTTACTATCTGTTATGGTAACTGTATAAGTTCCTACAGTTAAATTGGTAGCAGTTTGTGTAATTTGAGTAGGACTGTTGTTCCAACTGTAATTATACGGAGGGGTTCCTCCTGTTCCTTGTCCACTTGCGCTTCCATTGCTTCCACCATTACAACTTACATTCGTTGCATTTACAACCGCTGCATTTAACTGGAAAGGTTGGGTAATTGTAGTATTTGCTGTTTTTGTACAGCCTTTATTATCCATTACAGTTACTTCATATGTTCCAGCTGGCAAATTGGTAGCAGATGCTGTAGTTTGAACAGGAAGGCTATTCCAGGAATAAGTGTATGAAGGAGTTCCGCCATTGGCTAAAACCGTTGCCATACCATTACTACCACCAAAACAATTCACTTGTGATGACCCTGTAATTGAAGCATTCAACGCTTGTGGCTGATTAATTACTACAGATGTCGTATTTTGGCAACCTTTTGAATCTGTTATAGTTACCGTATGAGTTCCTGCAGATAATCCTGTGGCTGTTATTCCAGTATTACCACTGGGGGCCCAGGAATAAATATAGGGAGCAAAACCATTTTGAGGGTTTACAATAGCTGTTCCATCATTTCCTGCAAAACAAGAAACATCAGTTGAATTACTTATTGCCGAGGTAAAGCCTGGTACATTAAGTATTGTTACCTGGGCATTTCTTTGACAACCATTTGCATCCGTAACTATAAATGTATAATTGTTTGGGGTTAGATTAAAGGCATTTATTCCATTTCCTCCGGATGGAGACCAATTATAAATATATGGACTTGTACCACCTGAAACAAATGCATAGGCTTTTCCATCTCCAAGCTGGCAATAAGAATTTTCATAATTTGTTATGTTGGCTTCTAGTAATGTAGGTTGAGTGATAGTTACATTTGTGGCATATGTACAACTATTGGCATCAGTAACAATAACACTATAATTTCCTGCAATTAACCCTGTTGCAGTTTGGTTAATACTATTATTAGACCATTGATAACTATAAGGAGAAGTTCCACCGGAAGGATTTACGGTTGCAGAACCATTGTTTCCATTAAAACATGAAACATTATTTTTAGTAATATTTGCCGCTAATGCTGAAACTGGTTGAATTACAGTTGCTGAATTAATTGTTTGGCAACCTTTACTATCGGTAATAGTTATCTGATATGTTCCTGCAATAAGTCCTGCTGATGTTTGGGTGGTTTGTCCTGAAGGATTCCAAAAGTAGTTATAACCTGCATTACCCCCAGATGCTACAACACTTACTGAACCATTTGCATTTCCATAGCAACCTACCGCCACTGAACTTGTGGTAGAAGTCAAGGTATTAGGTTGAGTTATGGTAACATTGGTCTGAACTGCACAACCATTGGCATCAGTAACAGTAATTAAATATGTTCCTGCTGCCAAATTAGTGGCAGTTGAACTTGATGCTCCTGATGACCAGGAATAACTATATGGTATTACTCCTCCTGAGGAGTATACAGTTGCAGTTCCATTGGCCTGACCATTGCAAATTACATTTACATTGCTCGTTGCTATAATTAACTGTGTCGGCTGTGTTATTGTTACACTTCTTATTATTTGGCACCCATTTGCATCAGTAGCTGTTACCGAATGAGTTCCAGCAGGCAAACCTGCAGCAGTTTGGCCTGTTTGTCCCCCAGCTGATGCCGACCATAAATAAGTATAGCCAGAAGCCCCACCCAAAACATTCATTGTAGCTGCACCATTTGAACCATTATTACAGGAAACATTCTGTTGAGTGGTTGAAGCAGATAATGCGGATGGTTGGGTAACTGTGGTTGAACCGGATATTTGACAATCATTTGCATCTTTCACAATAACTGTATATGTGCCTGAGGTTAAACCAGAAATACTGAAGTTTGAACCTCCTTGAGACCATGAATAAGTATATCCTGGTGTTCCTCCGCTAGGTATGGCAGTTGCACTACCATTAATTCCTCCGTTACAACTTACATTGGTTGAAGTGAGTGAAGAAAAAACAAGACTTGTTGGCTGAGTAATAGATATATTTTGTATGGCCTGGCATCCATTATTATCTGTAACTGTTACTGTATAATTTCCGGCAGCAAGATTTGAGGCAGAATTCCCTGAAGATACAGATGGTGACCAAAAATAACTATAAGGGAAAGTACCTCCATTGGCAATAACAGATGCAGAACCTGTATTTCCCAACATACATGCTACGTTAGTTTGAGAACCAATAGAAACTGTTAGTCCTGAAGAAGGTTGAGTAATTACTGCGGTTGCTTGTTGAATACATCCATTAGCATCAGTAACTGTTACTGTATGGCTTCCTGCAGAAAGTCCAGACGCAAAAGATCCAACCGAGGGTGAAGTGTTCCAGGAATAACTATAAGTAGTAGTACCACCAGAAACTAAAACAGATGCAGTTCCATTGTTGCCTCCAAAACAACTTACGTTAGAAGTATTGCCAATTAAGGCATTTAGTTGAGTTGGCTGTGAAATATTTGCAATGTTATTAACAGTACAACCATTTGCATCGGTTACTGTTACTGAATAAGAGTTAGCATTTAAGCCAGATACTGTTTGAGTTATAGCATTAGTTGACCATAAATAACTATATCCTGGTGTTCCTCCGCTAGGATTTATGGTAGCAGTGCCATTGAATCCTCCAGTACAGGAAACATTAGTTACTGATTGGGTAGCGGTTAATGGAGAAGCGGGCTGAGTAATTATTGCAGTTCCAGAACTAACCACACAGGATTTTGCATCCATAACAGTTGCAGTATATGTTCCTTCAGTTAAACCTGTTACTGAAGCTGAAGTATACCCACCTGGACTCCATAAATAAGTGTAATTTGGTGTTCCTCCATCAGGCACTACAGTAACAGAACCACCATTTCCACCAAAGCATAAAACATGAGAAGTAACAGATGAGGTTGCTGTCATTAAAGTAGGTTGGGTAATTAGTATTGTAACAGTTGTATCACAATTGTTGGAGTCTGCTATAGTTACTGTATATGTTCCTGCACTTAAACCTGTTGCAATAGAATCTGTACCTCCAGAAGGCGACCACAAATAGGTATAGGGCGAACTTCCTAAAGCTGGAGAGCTACCTGAGGCTGTAACAGTAGCTGTTCCGTTGCTTCCTCCATTACACGAAACATTCGTTTTAGAAGTTACAATTTGATATTGAGCCGGTTGTGATATTTCCGGATTTGTTGTAGCAAGACCCTGACAACCATTAACATCTGTAACAGTAACGATATATACTCCAGCACTTAATCCATTAGCTATTGTATCAAATTGAGCAGGAGTAGTATTCCAGGAATAAGTATATGGAGGAGTGCCTCCAATTTGCCCTACAATTGCATAACCATCAGTTCCTCCATAGCATGTAACATTTTTAGTTTCATAAATAATAGCTGATGGTCCTGCAAAATTATTTAGAATGGCCGTACCTTGATTGGTACATCCTACTGCATCTGTTATTGTTACTGGATAGGCTCCTGCACCAATATTATTTATAGAAGAGGTTATCGCCCCAGAGGCTGTCCACAAATAAGTATATCCAGGTATACCCCCACTGGCTGAAACTGAAGCCTCTCCATTGTTTAAATTACAAGTAGCATCTGTTACCGATATGGTTAAAACAATTTCAATTCCTTGCCCAACAACAATTTGGTTTGAAAAGGTACAATTATTTTCATCTGTTATATAAACTGTATATGTTCCTGCAGTTAAATTTGAAATTGTTGGTGTAGTCCCACCTCCTGGAACCCATTGATAATTATAAGGAGCTGTACCACCTGAAGGTGCAACAGTTGCACTTCCATTAGATCCATTAAAGCAGGTTGCAGGAGTTGAAGACATTCCCCCTGAAAGAGCTGCTGAAGGTTGGCCTATTATTATATTTACAACTACCCCACAACTATTCGCGTCTGTAACGGTTGCTGTATAATTACCTGCCAAAAGATTATTTTCTACAGAAGCTGATCCTCCTGAAGACCAACCATAGGAATATGGAGATGTTCCCCCCATAACCGAAACGGAGGCGAAACCATCATTAAAGCCGAAACAACTTACATCACTAATTGATCCAACAATAGCATCAAGAACTGGAGGTTCAGTGATTATTGCATTTTCAATAAATACGCAGCCATTTGCATCTGTTATAGTTACAGTATAAACACCTGCAGGAACTCCAGATATTCCTGCATTAGTTCCTGGAATATTCCAGGTGAAAGAATAGGGTGATGTGCCACCAGCTGGAGTAACAATTGCTGCTCCATTACTTCCTCCGTTACAGGAAACAGGTGTTACATTTATAGTTGCAGTTAAAGGCACAACAGGCTCGTTTATTACAACAGAAGAACTCGTTGTACAACCTTTGTAATCAGTAACCGTTACTGAATAAGTTCCCTGGCTTAATCCTGTTACTGTTGGTGAAGTTGCCCCTCCTGGAGTCCATTCATATTCGTATAAACCGTTTCCTCCTATTGGAACAGCTGTTGCAGTTCCATCGGAACCATTAAAGCAGTTCACATCTGTTGAATTAATGGAAACAACTAATAAATCGGGCTCTGGAACTATTACAGTTTCAAAAGCCATGCAATTGTTTTGATCTGCAACTGTTATTGTATAAGTTCCTGAAGGGAGATTTGATTGAGTGGAAATTGTACTTCCACTTGACCATGAATAGGATACTGTTCCTGTTCCACCTGATACAATAGCTTCAACAACACCATTACTTTCCCCAAAACAATTTACATCAGTTACAATTATAGATAAATCTAGTGTATCTGGTTCTGTAATGCTTACATTTAATATAACCTCACAACCCAAATTATCTGTACCTGTTACAGAATAAGCTCCTGCAATTAAGCCTGTAGCTGTTTGTCCAACTTGAGCTCCAGGAGACCATAAATAGGAGTATGGCAATGTTCCACCTGTAAGATTTAATGTAGCATTTCCTGTATTTCCACCCTTACACAATACATTTGAACTTATTATTTCACCCTCAAGTATAACAGGCTGTGTTATTTCAGCTATGGCTGTTTCCACACAACCATTATCATCTGTAACTGTTACTGTAAATGTCCCTTCATAAAGAACTGATGCAATATTTCCGGTACCACCATAAGGCAGCCAGGAATAGGAATACCCAGGTGTTCCACCGGTTGGACTAACTGAAGCAGAACCGTCATTTCCGGCATTACAACTTACATTGGTTTCAGTTATTGCTAATATAAGTTGTGTTGGCTCAATTATGGTAATTACAATTGTTTCTTCACAACCATTGTCGTCAGTTACACCCACAGTATATATACCGGCAAGCAAAGAGGAAGCATTTTCTGATAAGGAAACACTTGGTGACCAGTTATATGTATAAGGTGAAGTGCCTCCTGAAGCAACTATTTGAGCTGTTCCATTTGATCCTTCAAAACATGACACATTGGTTTGAGTGGATATAAGTGTTAATGGCCCTAATGGTTCTGCAACAACAGAAGTACTTTGATCAATACATCCATTTAAATCTGTTACAGTAACAGTGTAGTTGCCAGCCTGTAAACCAGAAGCTATGTTTGAGTTTCCTCCTGAAGGTGCCCAGCTATAAGTATAACCAGGAGTACCACCACTTACCAGTACTGAAGCTGATCCGTCATTTCCCCCAAAACAACTTACATTATTAATAACTCCTTCAACTGCTATTAATTCGGTAGGTTCTGTAACTGTAGTGAACATTACAAAGGAACAACCCTTATTATCCAATACTGTTACAGAATAAGTTCCAGCTGTTAATCCAGTTATAGTTGAACCTGTTTGTCCATTGGACCATTGATAGGAATAGGGTGAGGTTCCTCCTTGAACATTTACCAGAACACTTCCATTATTTCCGTTAAGACATGAAACATTTGTTACTGTGGTTATGGCTGTTAAAGAATCTGTAGGTTGGGTAATGATTACATTGGCAATTCCCTGGCAACCATTATTATCAGTTACAGTAATAACATACGAACCTGCAACAAGCCCATTAGCTGTTGGAGCAGAACCACCATAAGGAGTCCAGACATAGGAATAAGGCAAGGTTCCTCCGGTAACTCCAACTGTTGCCCAACCATCTGCTCCATTATAGCAACTTACATTATCTTTACTTGTAATTGTTGAAACTATAACTGGTGGTTGTGTTATGGTATATGAAGGAGATATTGTACAACCATTGGCATCAGTAATTGTAACGGAATAGGTTCCTATTGGAACATTACCCGAGGAGGACGAAGTAGAGTTGTTATGAGACCAGGAATAAGTCCAGGGTGGGGTTCCACCATAGGGGGTTACAGTAATGTTTCCATTACTCCCCAAAAAACAGGAAACATTTGTTATAACAGCTGTTTGAGTCAAGGTGTCAGGCTGGGTTATTAATGCGTTTTCTGTTTTAAAACAACCATTACCATCTGTAATAGTTACAGTATATGTTCCTGGAGCCAAACCTGTAGCAGTTTGATTATTTTGTACAGGTATTGTATTCCAGGAAAAAGAATATGGAATTGTTGTTCCTGTTATATTAGCCGTAGCGGTCCCGTTGTTTGCTCCGTTACAAGTTACATTTGATGCATTGATAACGGCACTGCCTTGAAAATTTACAAGGTTTATCACCATTTGATCTGATACAGCTGGACAAGTTCCATTACCAGTTGTTGTGAGTGTAAGGGTGATTGAACCATTGGCAATTTCAGTGGCAGTGGGTGTATAGCTTGCATTTAACGTTGTATTACCAGGGTTAAAAACTCCCGCTCCACCACTCCATATTCCTCCGCTAGCAGCCTGAACGCTTCCATTTAATGTTGCAACAGGATTTTGGGCGCAAACAATAATATCAGGCCCTGCATTACTTAATATTGTTGAATTAAATTGAGTAACAGTAATGGATGCAGAAGTTGGAGGACAACCCGAAACATCTCCAACAATTACACTATAAGTGCCAGGGCCAACAAATATGGATTGAGAGGTTGCTCCTGTGTTCCAAATATAATTGTATGGCGGACTTCCTCCTATTCCATTTGCTGTAATTGTTGTTCCCGCTTGACCAAAACAAACAGTTGGATTTTGCGGCTGAATATTTGCAAATAGGGTAGGATTAAATGTAACAGTAGAATTAAAACAAACAGGGGTTGTAATACAACCACCTAAAGGTAAACCACAAACCTGGTAAGTAATTGAAGGGGGATAACCAGGCTGAGCAGTTACATTAGTAGTTAAACAGCCTAATGTGCAACTTAAGTAATTGTTATATGCACCCGACACTCCCGGAGAAACTGAGTTCCAGGTAACTGTTGAGGCAATAAAACCAGCCGCTGATAAAGATCCATTACAACCATCATTAAGTATTATTGAAGATGGAGATGAGGGTGCAGGAAGGGCTGTAATACCATAAGTATTCTGATTGTTACCCGGCTTACAAAATGTTAAACTATGTGGCCCTACCCCATTCAAGCAAATAGGGCTTCCAATTTGAGTAAGTGGACCGCAATTAATTTGATAATAAAGTGCTCCAGGTGGCACAGCTCCGCTTAGAATTTGAAAATTAATTCCAACTGAACCTGGATCTAAAGTTATAATAAACCTAACACACTTATCAGGATTAGTGGTTCCACAACAATTATCATTTCTGATTACAGGTGGACTAACCCATAAACTATCCACACTACCGGTTAGGTTAGCAATAAATGTTGGTACGTTAGGTCCGCACTGTGCTTTTACACTATTAACTTGTAATAGATATAAAACCGCAAACAAAAGTATAATGTAGAGTTGTTTCATAATTGACAAGTTTAATATTGGTAATTGATACGTGCTGAAAAAAAATAGGTTTAGGAATTTAACCTTTGTTTTTTAACAATTTTATTCAAATCAATGATTTCAGAAGCTTTCAATACTAAAATCTAAATTTAAAAACAAAAGGGAAAGTTATTAAAAGCTAATTCATTTCTTTTTTTTATCGCGCTCTTTTTCTTTTTTATTGATTTTTTCTTTTGTTTGTGCCCTGAAAATTTCAAGTTCCATGTTTATTTCTTCTATATCATCAATGTTTTGAATCCTGCCGGAAGGTCCTTTTGAATAAAACTGATCAATTAATTTAATAACATGCTCTTCCTGCTCTTTCAAGCTTCGCTTATATTGTTCAATTTCCTCAGTAATACGGTCCTCCTTTTTCATTTTTACTTTAGGAGTTGGAGGCTTCGTAGTAAAACGGTATCCCAATAAAAATTCATGACCTAAACCCACGAAATTACTTACAGGACCAGTATTAATATCAAAGGAATAACCAACACTCAGTTTTTCCAAAATTCGTACTCCAACATTCACTCCTGCTCCATAACTGCTTCGGTAAGATACGCCAAACCAACCTGTGTTTTTCCAATCGGCTGTTAGATTTACATCATATTGAACAGGTGCTCCCGGTATTAGCTTTGCCAAAGCAAGTGGTGTGACCGAAATTTCTTTTTCAGAATTAACAACAAAGTTATATCCGGCAGAGGCTAAATAATGTCGTTTATATTGATAAAAGGAAACTTCACTAAATTCGGCTTTTGATTCTAAAATTTGGGGAACAGCTATTCCTAACTGAAACTTATTAAGCTTTAATGTTAATCCAGTTACAGCATCAAAAACGCCACTTTGAGCATTCATACCCAATATCATTGGGTCTTCTGAATGACTAACAATCACCTCATTAAAAAGTAATCTTGTATTAATGTAAACACCTGAAAAACCAAAGCTTAAAAATGAAACATCAGAAAATTTAACCTTATATGAAAAAGTAGCATTTACATCCGTTCGCTTTGTAATCCCTCTTTTGTCATCCGAAACTAAGAGCCCAAAGCCTGCTTTCTCATTCATTATTGGCCCATCCAATGTAAGCAGGTTTAATTTTGGAGCTCCTGGAATAGATGTCCACTGCGATTTATGAATTGCAAAAAGGTTTAATCCATTAATCCCAGCAGTTGAAGGATTATATAAATAAGGATTTCTAAAATAATGATTATAATGAGGTAACTGCTGACACTCACCAATCAAAGGAATAAGCAGAAATAAAGATAACAGTATGTAAACTAACCTTTTCATAGTTTTCCTCCTAACAAAGTTAATGCACCTTTATATACTTTACTTTCGAATTTTACAATGTAATAATATGTACCATCAGGAAGTGTGGAACCATTAAAGGAACCATTCCATGAATTATCATATTTTGAAGAATTGAATATTTCCATTCCTGAGGAATTGAATACAAAAACATCTGGTTGTAACCCTGCAGGTTCAATAATCCAACTATCATTATAGCCATCTCCATTGGGAGTAACAAGGTTTGCAATTTTTAATTCCCCCTCCTTAACCGTAAATACTAGCGAATCAGAATCAGTGCATCCGTTATAATCAATTGCTGTGACTATGTATATTGTTGTTGTAAATGGGGAGGCCACAGGATTTGGTATAGTATTATTATTTAAATTGACATTAGGATACCAAGTATAACTTAACCCTCCTGTTGCACTTAAATTAACTGACTCACCACGTTGAATTGAAACATCAACTCCTGCATTAACAGTACGAGTATGGAGGTCAATTATAACATTACCCGAAGTATCCGCTGCGCATACTCCATTTTGCACAAATGCCCGATAAGAAGTTTTAGTGGATAAATTAACATAGATAATTTTGGGGGCATTTAAATTTGCCGAATTCAACCAACTTGCTCCCTCATCTATTGAATATTGCCAGGTTATTTGCGTGGCAGAAAAATTATTCAATTCCACAAGACCGCTATTATCGTTGGAACAAACCACTGCACTTCCATTTATATTTCCAGCAACCGAGATATTGTCTATGGAAATAATAGCTGGTGGAGAAAAGGCAGAAGGACAAATACCATTTTGAACTTCAGCTCTAAAATAAGTTGGGGTAATTAAATTCGTAAAACCATGGCTGGTTGAGGTATTTGCAATATTTATCCATGTATTTCCATTATCAATAGAACTTTGCCATTGAATAACACTGCCAACAAAATTCTCTAATTCAATGGTTCCGTTATTTTCAGAAATACAAACAGATGAAATTGCACTAACAATCCCTGGGTTTGTTATGGAATCTACTGTAATTTGAGCTATTTGAGAATATTCAGCATTACAAGTTCCATTTTGAACTATAGCTCTGTAAAGGGTAGACTGATTAAGATTGGAGTACAAATAAAAGGCATCTGTATTTGGAATATTTGTCCAGGTTGTTCCATTATTAGTGGATTCTTCCCAATATAATACATTCCCTATATGCGCTGAAAGTACCAGAGTTCCACTGTTTAAATCAGCACAAACTATATTGCTGCCTGATATTACACCTCCTTCTGAAGGATTATCGGTATTAATTATGGAAATGGAAGAATAGGCTGAGGGATTACAGCTTAAAACAGAAGCCCTGTACCAGGTTTCCATTATCAAGTTGTTAAAATTCATTGAGTTTGTTGTGTTTGCAACTATAATCCAATTATTCCCTTGATCTTCTGAATATTCCCAGTGGGTAATATTACCAGTATAACCTGTTAATTGAATTGAACCATTATTTAATCCTCCGCAAACTGCAAAATCTCCGCTGGTTGAACCTCCTGAAGAAGCTGGCAATACTGTAATGGTTGCATTTGAAGAGTATTCAAATAAACATACTCCACTTTTCACTAAAACCCTAAAAATGGTAGTCTGTGTTAGATTGTTATAAGCCAGTGTTGGACTATTATTAACAATTGGAAACCAATTCAATCCTGAATCTTCAGAATATTCCCATTGCTTTATTTCCCCTGTAAAACCGGATAAAACAAGATTTCCATTATTGCTTGTAATGCAAACTATGTCTGAACCAGAAACTGAACCTCCTACAGTTGGAGTATCAACATAAATTGAAAATTCATTGGAGAAAACATCCATACAGCTCGCATTCTTAACATGAACACGGTAAAGCCTGGTCGAAACAAGATTAGTGAAATTTAAAACAGTAGTTGTATTGCTAATTGGTAACCAATTAGCCCCTAAATCATCGGAAAATTCCCAATTTAGCACATTACCTGTATGTCCTGATAAATTTAATGTTCCCCCATTATTATTTCCACAAACTGAATCAGGACCAATTATACTACCACCAACTGAAACAGCATCTGAATTTATAGTCTTACTAAAACTATCATTTGAAGGATTTACATCACTTGTAAAGCTTGTAAAGGCTTGAATTAAATAACTACCACTTGCTGAAAGATCTGCTGTGGTAGAAAATGTATAACTATAAGTAGAGCCTGATGAAAAAATCCCCGGAGCTATTATTAATGTTTCAGTCACAACAACACCCCCGTTTATCCTGTAGGAAACATCAAAATTTGTATTTAGAGAAATGCCGAAATTAAAAATCTGCACAGTAACGGATTGATTACTACTTAAAGCACAACCAGTTACAGGCGATGATATATTAATTACACCCACATCCTGGCCTATCAATTTTAAAATTGAAAAAGCAAAAACGAATGTTATTGTGTAAAATATTTTCAAAATGGCAGATTTATAATTGCTAAAAATAACTATTCTTGCTTAAATAAAGGTGATTTAAACAGTTTTTAATTATTTTTACGCATAATAATTATTAAAGTTAAGGTAATTGTAAAATGGCTAGAATAAAAATTGAAATGCCCCAGTATTTTTTGTTTTCAACAGAAATTAAAATAAGGATAAATGATATAAATTATGGAGGTCATTTAGGAAACGATGCCTTGCTTTCTATAATTCATGAGGCAAGAATACAGTTTTTAAATAATTTCGGATATAGTGAAATTGAAATTGAAGGCGCCTCTTTAATCATGGCAGATTCTGCCATAATTTACAAATCTGAGGGCTTTTACGGTGAAGTATTACTTATTCAAATACATGCAGCTGATTTTGGCACTTGCGGATTTGATTTTTACTACAACATAATAAACAAGGTGAGTGGAAAACAAGTAGCAACAGCCAAAACAGGCATGGTGTTTTTTGAGTATACTACAAGAAAAATAAAAGAAGTACCTGAAAAATTTAAAAACCTGTTCTCATGAAAAAACTCATCTTGCTTTTGCTTTTTGTAATCCCCTTAATTTGCTTTGGTCAAAAAAGTGATCAAATGGAAATTGAACTTTTACTTAACAAACAAAAAAATGACTGGAATAAAGGAGACCTCGAAGATTACATGAAAGGTTATTGGAAATCAGATAGTTTAAAGTTTATCGGGAAAAATGGAATAACTTATGGATGGGAGGAAACGCTTAAAAGGTATCAAAAAAGCTATCCTAATAAATCAGCAATGGGTAATCTTGATTTTGACATCATTTCCATGAAACCCATGGAAGAATCTTATTTTCTTGTAACTGGTAAATGGACTATTACCGGGAACTCAAGCGCATCAGGATATTTTTCTTTAGTATTAAAAAAGTTAAATAATCAGTGGATAATAATTTATGACCATTCGAGCTAAGATATTTGATTTTTCAATTTAAACCTATCAATCCATTTTAGAAAGCACAATAAATCATCTACACTATTTTTTTACAATTGTTTCTATTAAAGGATTACAGTGGATTAAAATAAAATTTCATCAGGCATAAGAGCAAAAAAACTTGCAATTGTAATTTGAATTTACTTACATTTGCATACTAAACCTTAAAAAAAAATAAATTTATGAAAACAAATTTTATGAAATCAGCCGCTCTTTTGGGATTTGGCGCATTATTGATTACATCTTCTTGTAAAAAAGAAGTAGCTCCAGGCTTTACTTCTAGTGCTTCTGAAGTTGCAATTGGTGAAGCAGTATCTTTTACTGATAATGAAGAAGAAAGAAAAAATTCTTCTTTCATGTGGGATTTTGGTGATGGAAACCAATCGTGGGACAGAAATCCAAGTCATATTTATAGTAAAGCAGGTGCATATACTGTATCTCAGACTATTTCTTTAGATAAAAATGCTGAAAAAGGCAAGAGTTTAAAAGCAAGTTCAAGTACTGTAATTACAGTAACCGGGCCAACTGCTAATTTTTCAACTACAAAAACAAGTTTTGCAAAAGGTGAACCAATTGTATTTACAAACACAACTACTTTTAGTGATAAAGGTTATGCTGTTTCATACAGCTGGAATTACACAAGTACTAGTGGAGCTTCAGGTTATTTAGGTTCTACAAAAACAATTGCAGAAACTTTTACTGATGCTGGTGTTTATACAGTAACTCTTAGAGCTACTCAAGGAAACACAGAAAGCTTCAAATCAGTTGATTTGGCTATAGGTGGTGGAACTCCAGAGGCTTCTACAAAAGCTTTATTAGTAGGTAAATGGAACTATACTTCTGATGTAGTTGTAACTTCTGGTTCTACAGGTGCTGGAGGATGTGCTGCAAACGGAACTTATACTAATGCTAATATCCCAACAACTGCTGAATTTAAATACAATGGAGATGTTGTTGAGTTTTTCCCTACAGGAAACCAAACTACAGGAAATACTTCATCTTGGATGTTATCTTCTGATGGTAAATTAATGACTTACAGTGGAACTGCTACAGGTGGATCTGGTTATTACAATGTTAAAACTATATCTGCTACATCTTTAGTTTTAGAAAAAATCATTATTGATCCAGTAAGTGTTACTTGTGGAACTGTAAAAAGAGTTTATACAATTACTTTTACTAAATAATTGATAAATTTAATTTAAAAAAGGCTGCCTTAAGGCGGCCTTTTTTTTTGTGTTTTTTACTCTTCCTCTGAATAATCATTAGCTCCATATCCTAATCCTGCCTTATCCTCATTTGTTACCCGCATATTTTCAAGTAATTCATCATTATCCGGCTCCGAGGAGGATTCAGGAGGTGCGGATAAAGTAGGATCATATCGGTTTTTCCTTAAAGTTTCTGGCAGGTCACCGGTATCCTCTGACTCATCACCTAAATCCCCATCCTTTGGTGAAAAAAAAGACCCATAAGTGATTTTTTCACCCTCATCCTCTTCGACTTCTATAGCATCGAATTCTCCAAACAATTCATCTTCTAATTCTTCTTCAAATTCCTCAAGGTCTTTTTCTTCCCTTACTTGATCATCTTCCCTTGTTATTTCTGGCCTTTCGCGCTTTCGAACAGGCTTTATGGACTTTTTTGTGGCTATTTGCTTTTTTATTTTCATATGTATATAATTTGTTTTTAACTGTCATATGGTATAACCATGTTATATTCATTAGTGTTTGTGAACGGTTCGTGCATGGCTATTTCATATGTATATAATTTATTTGTTTTTAATTTTTCCTTTAAGGAACTCAAGAATGCTAAAGCATTTGTTTTTTAAATGTCATCCCGATTTATCGGGATAGCCATGTTATATTCATTAGCGTTTGTGAACGGTTCGTGCATGGCAATTTCATAGTACTATAATTATTTTTTTGTTTATTTTTATAGCTCAAAAAACCGACCAATTCCAATTCCCTTGGGTGTTGTATTCACTTTTTACATTAAATCCACTCACTTCTTTCCTCAATAAATTAGTATATCTTTTTAAATTATAGGGCTTTGAAAATTATGTGCCTGATTTTCAATAGTTAATATAAGATAAAATGTTTCCTTTTAGAGTTGAATTAGGGCAAAGAAGTAGATTATACAGTATTTAATATAAATTGAATTAGTATACTAAAGTTTATTCTTTCTATTTTTTTAAATAATTTCATTCAGCAGCCAATTGTATATATATTTGTTACAAAACAGGAAAACATTTCCCATATTAGTAACAAAATTGTCTGTTAAACATTATTTGTTTTTCTAATTTTGAATTTCCATATTTACACACCTATGAAAAAAACAGCGGTATTTCCCGGCTCATTTGATCCAGTTACTATAGGACATGAAGCTTTAATAAAAAGGGCACTCCCACTTTTTGATCAAATAATAATTGGCATCGGAGTTAATACCAAAAAAAAATATATGTTTTCATTGGATAGAAGAATAGAATGGCTCAATGAAATTTTTGGTGATGAACCACGTATAAAAATTGCTTCATATTCAGGTTTAACAACTGATTTTTGTCTGAAAAACAATGCCGGATATATTTTAAGAGGTCTTAGATCCTCTGCTGATTTTGAGTTCGAGAGGAATATTGCCCAAATGAATTATGCTATGCAAAACACTATTGAATCTGTTTTTTTAGTAACAACTCCTGAGTTGTCAGCAATAAATTCATCCATTGTGCGTGATATAATAAAAAACAAAGGTTCTGTTAGTGCTTTTATACCAAAACAAATAACAATTAATGAAACAGATATTTTATAACTTTTGCCTGTTTTTAATTTCAACCTTGTTTCCACTTATTGGTACTGCTGCATATGTAGTTGTTAATGGTACGGCAGAAAGCTACAAAAATGAAAAAATAGGACTTTATATTTATGAAGATTATTTTTCTTTCAATGTAAAACTTCTTGCCACATCAACCATTGACAATAGCGGTAATTTTAAATTACCTTCTGATATTCCATTCACATGTAAGGCATTTTTAAGAATTGATAATGTTGCAGGCCATTTTTATATTGAACCGGGAAAAACATATACTGTGAATTTCCCAGCAGTTGAAAAGGGAAAAGAGATTGCTGGCAACATTAACCATGTTGGAATTAATATAATTAACCAGGATAACAAGGAACTCAATGCACTCATTGGAATATTTAATGAAAAGTACGATAAATTCATTGAAGATAATTATCCCCTGATTATTAGAAAAGCTGCTAAACCTAATATTGATGAATTTATTCTGAAATTAAGGAAGGATTATATAAATGTAAAAAATCCATTTCTGAACAATTACATCAATTATAGTATAGCCTCTTTGGAACAGCTTTCTTTTGCCTCCAAAACAAAATTATACAAACAATACCTGCATGATAAACCGGTGTTGCATGAGAATCCTGAATACGTTCATTTTTTAAGCGAATTTTACATCAACTACCTGCATACGCTCTCCTTAAATAAAAAGGGGACTGAAATTGCTAATTTAATCAACAC
Organism: Bacteroidota bacterium; assembly: GCA_013696965.1. Taxonomy (NCBI): domain Bacteria; kingdom Pseudomonadati; phylum Bacteroidota; species Bacteroidota bacterium. Next base: position 48,154 of record JACCXN010000010.1, read on the forward strand.
CCGCAAGGATTATCCCGGACTCATAAATATATTGAAAAAGGATAGTTTGTTGCAACACCCGGAGTTAAGAGAACTTGTTTTAATAAAAGGCTTACAGGAAATATACAACAAGGATGATTTTGATAAAAAAAGCATTAATTATTTACTAAAAGTAATTTCTGAAAAATCCGAATTTGCCCTAAACCGTAAAACGGCTACACAAATACTATATAGTTTAACCAGGTTTGATGCAGGAAAAACCGCCCCAGACTTTGAACTTGCAGATATAAATGGAAATAAAATTTCCCTTATGCAATTCAGGGGAAAGTATGTTTACTTAGGATTTTGGGCAACATGGTGTACCTCCTGTGTTCAGGAACTCAGACTAATGTCTGCACTACATGAAAAATACGGAAAAGACATTGTTTTTATAAGCGTTTCCTCTGATAAGAACAAAACAGATTTTTTAAATTTCGCGAAAAAATATAATTATCCCTGGATTAGTCTGCATTATAGTAACAGTCAAAAAATTATTGATGATTACAATGCCAGGGCTTTGCCTGCTTATTTCCTTATTTCTCCTGAAGGTCAATTTATCGAAGCCCCTGCACCTTCTCCTGAAAACATTGAAAAAAGCTTACATCAGGCAACTTTTATTCCAACAAAAAAACATAAAGTAGGAGAAAAATAAACCAGAAGCAATTCAGAATTCTTATCCTATTTGCCTTATTTCCTCTTCCTTGATAACTAGTGTAAAAAATCAATCCAGCCTTTTATTTTGAAATTCATTTAACACTTGTGCAATTGATCCATAGGTATTTGCATATACTTTATTTAGGTTTTCCGGTTTAAACCATTCTACCTTTGTTATATCTTCCTCGAGTTGTGGAACAAGGTCCTGTTTTTTTTCACAGAACATTTTAAACCAAAAAGTTTTCTTTAAAATCAATTTTCCTTTTAATTCATAAATATGATAAGTAGGGCTTAAGGGTGAAACAATTGTTAGATTTTTAACCCCGCACTCCTCCTGCACCTCACGTATTGCACCCAATGCCTCATTTTCGTTTTTTTTGAGTTTCCCCTTAGGCAAGTCCCATTTCTGATGACGAAAAATAATTAATAATTCCCCCTGTTCATTCTCAACCAATCCTCCTGCAGCCAATATAATTTTATATTTGGCAAGTAATTTTCCAAGTAAATAATCTGGGTCTAAATGTTCAATTCTTACACATAAAATATCTTTTCTATTTGAAAGGACTTGTACGGCATATTCAAAGGTTCCATGATTTTCATATTCAATCCTCATTGTTCCTTCTTTCAAATCCGTATTGTTATCAGTAAGTTCAATACATTTATTGTTAATAAATATTTTATACATAGCACTAGAAAATTAACACCTCAAATCATTAAATATAAATATATTTGCGGCATGAGTTTATATGAAGATTCGGCAATAAAAATATCAGAATTTTTATTGCAAATAAAAGCAATTAAATTGCAACCTTCTAATCCCTTTACCTGGGCATCAGGATGGAAGTCCCCTATTTATTGCGACAACAGGAAAACACTTTCATATCCACAAATCCGCACTTATATAAGACAACAATTGGTAAATGCGATAATTGAAGAATTTGGAAAACCTGATGTTATAGCTGGTGTTGCCACTGCTGGAATTGCCCAAGGGGTTCTGGTGGCCCAAGAAATGGGATTGCCTTTTGTATATGTTCGATCCGAAGCAAAAAGCCACGGCATGACAAATCAAATTGAGGGGGTTATTGAGCCTGGGCAATCCGTTGTGGTAATTGAAGATTTAATTTCAACTGGAATGAGTAGTTTAAAAGCTGTGGAGGCTTTAAGAGCTAATGGTTGCGAAGTTAAAGGTCTTGCTGCCATTTTCTCATACGGATTTAATATTGCAGAGGAAAATTTCCTTGCTCATAAGTGTAAATATGTAGTTTTAAGCAATTATGATTTTCTTATTGAACAAGCCAAAGAATTATCGCATATTAGCAAGGATGATTTAGTATCTTTGAAAGAGTGGAGAGAAAATCCTCAAAACTGGAAAAAATAAAATGCTATGAAAATAGAAACTAAAAAAGCATCCCTTAATAAGTCGCAAAATGAAATTTTTGAATTTCTTTCTGATTTTAGAAACTTTGAAAAATTAATGCCTAAAGATAAAATAGAAAAATGGACTGCCACAAGCGAAACATGTTCTTTTAATATCAGTGGAATGGCTGATATTGGAATGAAAATAGAAAAAACAGTTCCTCATTCTGAAATAAACATTATTTCTCATGGTAAAAATCCATTTGAATTTACCCTAAACGTTTATATAGAGCCTGAAGGCTTGGACAAATCAATAGCTTTCTTCATTTTCCGTGGAGATATAAATCCATTTCTTAAAATGATGGCAGAAAAACCATTAACTAATTTCTTTAATATGCTCGTGGCTAAAATGGAAGAAATTTACGGGTAAAATTTGATTTCCTTCAGATCATAATGCTTTATACAATTTTCTGAATGAGTAACAACTAACTTTCCCTGGGTTGTAATGCCTGTTATCTTTCCTTTTACAAATTGTTCATTAACCAGGAAGTCTGCCTGCTGATCAAATTTATATAAATTTTGCAAATATTCAGTATCTATAGTAAAGTTGCTGCGCAATTGCAGATACCTTTTCTCAATATATTCACATAATTTTTCAATGCATTCATTCAGGTTATAATCTATTCCGGTAATATTTTTAAGTGAATTGGCATGGGGAATATCCCAAGGAAACTTCTCTTGGTTTACATTAATTCCAATTCCTACAATAGAATAAGTTATAAAAGCGTTTTTTATTTGATTTTGAATTAAGATACCGGCTAGCTTTGCATCATTGATATAAATATCATTAGGCCATTTAACAGTGACATTATTTAAAGTATAATGTAAAAATAAATCCCTGACAGCAAGAGCAAGCGCTTTATTGAGTTGAAATTGATTAGTTACAGACAAAAAGGCAGGCTTAAGTACAACACTTAATATAATATTTTTGCCAGGTTCACTAATCCAGGATGTACCTCTTTGCCCCCTGCCTAAGGTTTGCTCCTTTGCAGTAATGAGAGTGCCTTCAGGAACAAATGAATTGGAAATTAATTCTGAGGCAAATATATTTGTTGACTCAACTTTATCAAGCTGTATAAGCCTTTGTCCTATAAATAATGTTTTCATAGAGGCTGTGGCATAAAGATTGACAATTCAAAAATCATTATTAAAATTAATCCTAGCAAAAATTTCATATTTTTGCTAGCAAAATTAAATATTTGGAATGAAGATAAATAAAAACAAAGAAGAAAGTGCAATACTTGCAGAAATTGTAATTAAAGGAATGCAGGAAAAAAAAGCAAAAGATATAGTTTGCTTGGATTTAAGAAATGTTCATAATGCTGTTAGCGATTTTTTTGTAGTTTGCCACGGTGACTCAAATACACAGGTTGATGCTATTGCCGGATCAGTGGAGCATGAAGTGAAAAAAGCCCTGGGCGAAGGACCTTGGCACAGGGAGGGTTTCGAAAATGCTGAATGGATACTTTTAGATTATGTAAATGTTGTGGTGCATGTTTTTCAAAAGGAACACAGGGATTTTTACAGACTTGAGGCCCTTTGGGCTGATGCAGAAACACAGGCAATTAGCTCCTGAGTATTTCTGGAATAAATGGCGCTATTTTGCGTTAATAGATTAACTATAATGACTTATATACAATTTAAATGACAGATAATAACAACAAAAATAATAAACAAACGAATAAGAATCCTTTTGACAAAGTAAAAGACAAGTTTTCCAAAGGTGGTAAAAAACCAAAAGGGGGATTTAATTTTTATTGGATATATGGAATAATAGCAGTTGTGTTTATTGGACTTCAGCTTATTAACTTTGGTGGCAGTACAAAGGAAACCACAAGACAGGAATTCGAGCAAAAAATGCTAAGATCCAGGGATGTGGAAAAAATTGTTATTGTTAACAATGAATTAATTGCGGAAATCTATATCAAGCCAGAAGTTCTTGAATCAAAAGAACAATATAAAAATGTAAAAACTAAATCCTTAGGAAATTCTCCAAATAAAGGTCCTCATTATTATTTGCCTATCGGCTCTGTAGATTCATTCGAAAGCCAGGTAAAAGAGGCGCAATCGGATTACGCAGACAATGAAAAAGTAAGTGTAATTTATGATCACCGTAAGAGTTGGGGAGGAGAAGCATTAGGGTGGATTTTACCCATTGCATTGATGATTGGTTTATGGATTTTTATAATGCGCAGAATGAGTGGTGGAGGTGGACCTGGTGGACAAATATTTAATTTCGGGAAATCAAAAGCTACTCTTTTTGATCAGGACACAAATATCAATATTACTTTTGAAGATGTGGCAGGACTCGAAGGAGCCAAAATTGAGATCAAAGAAATTGTTGAATTTTTAAAACATCCGAAAAAATTTACTACCCTGGGTGCAAAAATCCCTAAAGGGGCCTTATTGGTAGGACCTCCTGGAACTGGTAAAACCCTTCTTGCAAAAGCTGTTGCTGGCGAAGCTAAGGTTCCTTTTTTCTCCCTCTCTGGTTCAGATTTTGTAGAAATGTTCGTTGGAGTTGGTGCTTCAAGAGTTAGGGATTTATTTAAACAAGCCAAAGAAAAAGCTCCATGTATCATATTTATTGATGAAATTGATGCCATTGGAAGAGCAAGAGGAAAAAATCCCATGCAAGGCGCAAATGACGAACGTGAAAACACACTCAACCAATTACTGACAGAAATGGACGGCTTTGGGACTAACAGTGGTATAATTGTACTTGCTGCTACCAACAGAGCTGATATTCTTGATGGGGCTTTAATGCGAGCTGGAAGATTTGACCGTCAAATTCATGTTGAAATGCCTGATGTGAACGAAAGAAAAGAAATATTTCAAGTACATTTGAAACCGCTTAAACTGGACGATTCTGTTAATGTTGATTTTTTAGCAAAACAAACTCCTGGTTTTTCAGGTGCTGATATTGCTAATTTATGCAATGAATCTGCACTTATTGCAGCCAGAAAAGACAAAGAAGCAATTGGCAAACAGGATTTTCTTGATGCTGTTGATAGAATTGTTGGTGGCCTTGAAAAGAAAAATAAAATTATATCTCCCCTGGAGAAAAAAGTTATTGCATACCACGAAGCTGGCCATGCAACTATTAGCTGGCTGCTTGAACATGCTTCACCACTTGTTAAAGTTACTATTGTTCCTAGGGGCAAATCGCTTGGAGCTGCCTGGTATTTACCAGAAGAAAGGCAAATTACAACCACAGAACAATTATTTGACGAAATGTGTGCAGCTCTAGGGGGAAGAGCCGCAGAAGAAATAACTTTTGGGAAAATTTCAACAGGTGCACTTAGCGATCTGGAAAAAATAACCAAACAGGCCTATGCCATGACCGCTATTTATGGTTTAAATGACAAATTAGGAAACATAAGTTACTATGATTCTACTGGAAGTGAGTATTCTTTCACAAAACCATATAGTGAAAAAACTGCTCAACTTATTGATGAAGAGGTTTCAAAACTTATTGAAAGAGCTTATGATACAACCAAGAAAATTCTTCTTAATAATAAAGAAAAACTAAGTCTTTTGGCAAATGCCCTTCTTAGTAAAGAAGTGATTTTTAAAGAAGATCTTCAGGAAATATTCGGAAAACGTCCTTTTGATAAGGATGAAGATATAGTTATTTCTATACCAAGTAAGGTTGAAGAAAAGGCAGGGGAAAAAAATGAGGACGCAAAGAATGATGAACAAAACTCTGTGCCTATGGAAACCCCGCCATTAAGTGCAAGTGATAAAAAATTTAATTAACTGAATTTATTTAGCAACAATTGCAATAGTGCAGTTGTTGCTTTTTTTATCTAATTACTAACTCTCAAAATTTATTTTGAATGAAAGATTCTACTTCAAGAGAAAAAATCCTTAAAAAAGTCAGAAATGCTTTAATTCATAAATCAGCAAAACTAGATGCTGAAAACATAGATTTTGATTCACCTATTTATAGTAAAATAGAAGAATCACCGGAAATCGTATTTGCTCAAAAGTTTACTGCCCTTAATGGCAAATTTGCTTTTTGTGAAAACACAAATGAATTTCAATTAATTTTCAAGGAATTTGTTCAGGAATCAGCACTTGGGGTAATATTTTGTGGACAAGACAGCATTAAAGAACTTTTTAATAATGCGGGAATAAAGTTTGATGACAATTTAACAAGCATGACAAATTGTAAGGTTACTGTTACCACTTGCGAGTATCTTGTGGCTCGCACTGGAAGTATAATGGTTTCATCAAGGCAAAGTTCTGGAAGAAAACTTCCTATTTTTCCCGATACCCACATTGTAATTGCCTATACTTCTCAACTTGTTGATGATATTAAAGATGCTTTAAAAGCTATCAAAATAAAATATGCAGAATCTACACCCTCTTTGATTTCTTTAATTTCTGGGCCCAGTAGAACTGCTGATATTGAAAAAACTTTAATATTAGGCGCTCATGGTCCAAAAGAAATTTATTTGTTTTTAATTGATGATATTGCAGCATCCTGATTTTTTACTCCTCGCATTGCATATATAGAACTTCCTGCCTTTTGTAATTTATTCTGAGTTAATTAACCTAGAAAAAAAGGCATGTTAAATATGTTTGTTTTTTGCTTAGTCTGTTTAATCCGATTTAACTCAAAGAACGCAGGCCTTTTTTAGCAAAGGGGGCCAAGATTGAAATGCCATTTGATAATTTCAACTATCAACCTAGGTAATTCCAACAGCCAGTTCAAAACTAATTTACAAATAAACTCTTTTCTTTTATTTGAATTACTTTACCAAATGACTGTAGTTTTACCATATCGAAGGTTTTTGAATTTCCAACAATTGTAATTATCATCTTTTGATTTTTTATATCACTTTCATATATCTTTTTGATATCTTCAAAAGTCAGTTGAGTATAAGCCTGAGCTTTCAGTTTGTTTGGGTCATCCCTGTACTCCTGATCTTTCCATGCCTGATAAGTATTAATTAACTTCCTAAATTCAGGTCTGTTGGATTGTGAAGTCTGAATTAAAGAAGATTTAATCATTTCCTCCCTTTCTGTTTTTTCTGGCATGTTATTAATTAAATTCACCATGGCTTCCATCGCATCCATAGTTTTATCACCCTGGCAACCAATAAATCCCCTGAAAAAATTATTCTTTCCTTTGATTTTTGCAGTTCTGTAATTAGCGTGTGCAGAATATGCAAGAGAACGAAATTCCCTTATTTCCTGGAAAACAAGGCTTGACATGTTTGCCCCGAAATATTCATTAAAGGCATCAATTTGTGGCACTGTTTCCAAATCCAAGGATTTACCCTCGATATTAAAAAACAACTGGCTTTGCACAGCAGATTTTTTATTGCATAAATAAATTATAGTTTCATTAGGAATAGCCCTGTCCAATACTACTTTTGGCTTTTTAGGCTTTAAATTGGATTTAAAAATAAATGCTGATGAAAAAGCATCTACAATTTCTGAATGAGGTTTCCTGCCTGTATAATTAATGGTAATTTCATATTCACTTGCAATTTCAAAAGCCTTAATTAAATCCAGGGCCTTTAATTTGCTAATTTCAGAACTAGTTAAATCCCTCAAAAAAATTGAGTTATTACCATACAATGAAAACTCCTGTAAAGCTTCTGCAATAAATGAAGGTTCGCGTTTCTGTATTTTATTGTTTGTTTTTATATCAGACTGTACTTTTTTAACCTTTTTTTCATCCTCCTGAGGATTTAATACAAATTCATTAAGCACAGAAAGGGCATCATTAAGATTCTGTTCCATGCCTTCAACATGCAAAATGATTTCATCTTTGTTTGCAGTAAAATAATAAGAACATCCTAGTTTATACAGCTTGCCTCTTAAGTCGGACGCGGAATTTGATTTACTTCCAACAAGGTTTAGGTATTCAGCTGTATATTTTAAAATGGGATATTCAAAAGTTCCAGTTCCATATTTAATTTCCATGGAAAAAAGAGCGTTAAAAGGGTTTTCAGCGGTAAATAAATGCACATTGTTTTTTATTTCAGATTTAATTATATCCTTATCAAAGTTTACATATTTAGCATTTATGGTTGATGTAGGAATATCTTGCCATTTGCTGTAAAACTCAGATTTAACTTCATTTTTTGGAATAACTGGCTCAAATCCTGGCTTCTCGAGTTTTTCTTTTTTTGGAAAACCCATTTTCGAAATAAACATCAAGTAATTATCACCATAGTATTGCAGGGCCACTCTCTTAACATCCTCAATAGTAACCTTAGCAATTTGCTCTTCAAGTTGAATGTATTCATTCCATTCTTTTCCTTGTGAAAAAGATTGGGCCATTTCCATAACCCTATCCTCGTTTTTTTCCCATTTAGCAAGAATTTGTTTGCGTTGATTTAATTTCACAGCCTCTAATTTTTCCACAGGAAATTCTCCTTGCTGTACCAGTTTAAGCTTTTCCTTTACCATTGCTTCAGCATTTTCTACACTCTGTCCAATAATTTTGGGGACAACCAAAACTATTGCACCCCCATGATCATTATAGGAAAGAGGATAAAGGCCTGCCATTGTTACATCTCCATCAAGAATGAGTTTATCCAGGAGTCCTGTTTGCTCCTCATTGGACAAAATTTTATTGCAAATCTCAAGTGCAGCAAGATCAGCATGTCCGTTTGGAACAGTTCTAAAGGCCATAACGGCAACTTTTACTGGAGTTAATTTAACTTCAATTTTTTCCCTTCCATTAAAAGGTTTTTCCTCAAATAAAGGAAAATCAGGGATAATACCTTTTCTCCAGGAAGAAAATTCAGCTTCTATTAGCGGCAAGACTTCCTCGGCTTTAAAATCCCCTGATAATATCAATGCCATATTATTAGCAACATAATAAGTATCAAAATATTCATACATTTTTTTTAAGGGAGGATTTTTAAGGTGTTCTGTTGAACCAATAATGGATTGTTGACCATAAGGATGGTTTTTATAAAAACCGGCCAGGAGCTTTTCATAAACCTGGTTAAAACCATTATCATTTCCTCTGTTTTTTTCTTCGTAAACGGTTTCAAGTTCACTTTGAAATAATCTGAATACCGGATTTTGAAATCTATGGCTATAAATTGACAACCACTTTTTCATCTGGTTGGAGGGAAAAGTATTGATATAAGCAGTAAATTCCTCAGTAGTAAATGCGTTTACACCTGTTGATCCAATTTCTGCAAGAATTTTATCCATTTCGTTTGCAATGGCAAATTCAGCAGCCCTTACTGATTGAGCATTTATTTCTTTTTGAATCCTCTTTCTAGCAGTATCTTCTTTGGTTTGACCTAATTCCTGGTAAAGATCATTGATTTTATCCAGATAGGGCTTTTCATTTTCATAGTCAATAGTACCCATGGTTGTTGTACCTTTAAAAAGCATATGCTCTAAATAATGGGCAAGTCCTGTAGCATCAGCAGGATCATTCTTTCCTCCTGCTTTAACTACAACCATTCCATATACCTGAGGCAAATCATGGTTTTCACTCAGCATAACTGTTAGCCCATTAGATAATACATATTTTTTTACCTTAATTGGATCATCCTCATAAATGCTAAAAGATTGAGCATTTATAGAAGTAAAATTAATCAGTAAGAAAAGGAAGAAAAAAAATTGATTTTTCATTTTAAATTTATTTATACAAAAAACTTCTAAGATTTAAATTTAACTCACAATATACAATAAAATTACACTTTTTTTTAAATGGCAAATTCAAATGATCAACGGCATATTATATAGCTTTACTTTTTGTGTTAAATCTTGAAAAAAGTAAAACGGCAGCAACTGATAAACCAATTAATAATCCCACCCAAATTCCTCGGGCGCCAAAGTTTAAAGTAAATCCTAAGAAGTAGGATAAAGGCAAGGCTAAGCCCCAATAAGCAATTACAGTGATAAAAGTTGGTACTTTAACATCAGACATTCCTCTTAATGCCCCTAGTCCCACAACCTGCACCCCATCAGAGAGCTGAAACAAGGCGGCAATGACAATAAGGGAAGAGGCTAACTGAATAACCTTTTCGTGTTGATTGAAAAGTGGAGGCAAATAATTACTAAAAACAATAAATATACAAGCAGCGGTAAACATAAATGCAAAAGATAAAATAAAACCACTAAAACCAGCCATTCGGACTCCACTTAAACTACCTGCCCCAAATTGGTTTCCAACCCTTACAGTAGTTGCTGCTGATATCCCACTTGCCAGCATATAAGTTACAGAGGCAAGGGTAATTGCAATTTGATGGGAAGCAAGTTGAATTGCACCAATCCATCCAATCATTATGGCAGCAAAGGCAAATGCACCAACCTCAAAAGTAAACTGAAGTCCGATAGGAATTCCTAACCTTGTAATTTTTCTTATAATTTCAAATGAATAATTACTGATGCTAAAACCCTTTTTATAAGGAGAAAAAAGAGGGGATTTATAAATATAAACAAACATTGCTACTGCCATTAATACCCTGGAAATAAATGTTGCCCAACCCGCTCCATTTAGCCCCATTTCAGGAAATCCCATTTTCCCGTAAATCAGTAAATAATTTAGAAAAACATTTAAAAGATTTGATATTATACTAATATACATTGCCTGTCGAGTAAAGGATAAACCTTCGGCAAAATTTTTAAATGCCATAAAGACCATAAGTGGAAGCATGGAAAAACCAAGTATACTAAAATAGGGTATTGCAAGCTCCACCACAGCAGGAGTTTGCCCAAAATAATTTAAGGCAGGTGAGCCTAAAAAAAGAATAAGAAACAATAACAAACCTAAAATAGTGCAAATTAGGATGGAGTGCTTAAGCAATTCCATAATTTTACTTTTATTGTTTTCGCCATCGGCTGATGCAACAAGGGTAGAAATTGCAAAAGAAACACCGATTCCAAAAACAAGTACTACTGAAAAGATACCATTGGCAAGGGAAGCAGCAGCCAAAGATATAGCTCCGATTGGGCTTCCCTCACCTCCGTAATTCCCAACCATAATACTATCAGCCACTCCAACCAATACATGCCCAAGGTGGCTAAGACATATTGGATATGCCAGCTTCCATGTTTTTTTAAATTGTATTAAATAATCTTCTCTCATAAAAGCGTGGCAAATTTAACAGAAAGAAACGAGCAACAATATCTTTTTATTCTTGTTGTTAAATTTTTACCGACATTTAAAATTGCTTATTTTGCAGGTTTAAAATCCAATTTTCCCATGGAACCATTTTTAGCTCAGACAGCCCGTTATCTTTTCGAAAAACATGGAAGTGATATTAGTGAAATATGTATTGTACTGCCTAATAGAAGAGCTGGATTATTTTTAAAAACCCACCTTGCCGCTTTACATGATAAGCCTTTTTGGGCTCCTGAAATTTTTTCTGTTGAAGATTTTCTTTCCCAAATTACTGGTATTACAATTTGCGATAACATAAGTCTTACTTTTCGTTTTTATGCAATTTACAAAGAATTGGAGGGGGAAAATGCACAAGCTTTTGATGAGTTTGTAAAATGGGCACAAGTGCTTTTGCATGATTTTAATGAAATTGATGGTTATTTGGCAGATACTGAAAAGTTGTTTAGCTATATTGATGAAACAAGGGCTATGGAGGTTTGGAATCCGGATGGCTCCTCCCCTACCGATTTTCAAAAAAATTACCTGAAGTTCTGGAAATCCTTAGGAATTTATTACCAGAAATTAAAACAAGATTTAACAAGTAGAAATCAGGCATATCAAGGCCTTGTTTTTCGCATTGCTTCTGAAGACATAGTTAAACATCTTGAGAAACATGAAGAAACCAGGAAATATAAAAAAATAATTTTTGTAGGATTCAATGCATTAAACCAAGCGGAGGAAAAAATAATCAGAGCATTATTGGAAATAGGCAAAGCAGAAATCCTTTGGGATTCCGACAGCTATTATTTAAATGACAAAAATCAAGAAGCAGGAAAATTTTTAAGGAAATTTATTGGAAAAGAGGTTATAAAGAATAACACAGCACTTTTTGCCAAAGAATCCAGCAACAATAAAATTTTATGGATTGAAAATTTAATTGAAAATCAAAAAAAAGAAATAAACATTATTGGTGTGCCACAAAAAACTGGCCAGGCAAAAACAGCAGGACACATACTTTCTAAGCTTCACACTACAGATAATTATAAAGATACCGCCCTTGTTCTGGCTGATGAACAATTGCTACTGCCTGTTTTGAATTCATTACCTCAACAAGTTTCACAAGTAAATGTAACCATGGGCTATCCCCTGAGAAACACTCCTTTCTCAGGACTTATTGAAGCGATTTTTCAACTTCAGGAAAATTCATTGAGAATGAATAGTTCAATAAACAATTTAACATTTTACCATAAAGACATCCTTAAATTCCTTAACCACCCTTACCTGAATTATATAAAAAACATCTCTTTAAAACATAAGGAATTATTTGAAAAAATTATTTCTGAGATTAAAACTAAAAACAGTGTCTTTTTAAAGCCTTCTGAAATAAACACAATATCAAGCCACTTTGGTGAAACTTATGATTCTATTAAACCTTTCTTTATAAGCTGGAACAATAATCCTGGAGCAGCACTTGAGAATATTCTTGACTTAATTAATATACTTGCGGTAGAAATAGAAAAATTCAATAATTCCAATGAAAAATCTATTGAGGCTGAATATTTATACTATTATGCAAGGATAGTAAGGCAGTTAAAAACCTTGCTTAAGGATTATGATGGAATATCTGATTTAAAAACACTTAAAGCAATTTTTATTCAGTTGGTTTCTGCTCAAACCCTTCCCTTTTATGGAGAGCCTCTAAAAGGACTGCAATTAATGGGTATGCTTGAAACACGTACACTGGATTTTGACACTATTATTTTGCTTTCTGCAAATGAAGGAATTCTTCCCTCTGGAAAAAGCCAAAATTCTTTTATACCCTATGAAATAAAAAAACTGTTTAAAATACCTACCCATACAGAGAAAGACGCAATTTTCGCTTATCATTTTTATCGATTAATTCAAAGGGCAAAAAATATATTTGTTCTTTACAATACTGAAACTGATGAATTTGGAAGCGGGGAAAAAAGCAGATTTGTTACTCAACTCATTTACGAACTGCCTAAAATAAATGCAAATGTTAGTATTCGTGAACAGGTCCTTTCAATTCCAGTTGCTAATGAAATACCTGTTACCACATCAATTATTAAGACAGATGATATAATTGAAAAAATTGAAAAGTTATGTGAAACAGGTTTTTCTCCTTCTGCAATTAACACTTTCACCAATTGTCCTCTTGATTTTTATTATAAATACATTGTTGGTTTAAGAGAGGAAACAGAGGTAGAGGAAACAATTGAGGCAGCAAGCATTGGAACCTTTATTCATGATGCCTTATTTGAACTTTTTAAACCTTTTATTGAAAAAAAGATAAGCAGCAAGGATATAGAAAGCATGAAAGATAAGGTTGGAAATGCAGTAACCAAAGCTTTTTCTGCGAAATATGCCCTCAATGAAATGAATCAAGGGAAAAATCTCTTAACCCTTAATGTGGCAAAAAACCTCATACTTAATTTCCTTAATAAAGAAAAAGAAAATATTAAAAACCTGGAAGCAAAAAACATTCCTATGATCATTAAATCACTGGAAGAGAAAACAGAAGCGCACATTATTGTTAAAGTAGGCCAAACAGATAAAACAATAAAATTTAAAGGGGTTACAGACAGAGTAGACCAAATAGGAAATATTTCAAGAGTAATAGATTACAAAACAGGTTTTGTAGATGAAAAAGAATTAAAAATGGATGATTTAAGTGAAATTTCAAATAGGGAAAAATCAAAGAGCCTTCAACTTTTGCTATATTCTCTGTTATTTTTAAGCAAAAATCCTGATTCAAGTGTAAACTCCGGAATAATTAGTTTTAAAAAGCTAAGTGCAGGAGTAATGAATTTCTCCTTAGCCGGAGAAACTACTATCAATAAAGAATTAATTGAAAATTTCGAAAGTGAATTATCGAAAATAATCAATTTTTTATTTGACAAAGAAATTGCTTTTGAACATCACCCCGATTCTTTATATTGTCCTTTTTGTGCTTGTTGAATTTGATTAAAAAAAGATCAACTTGTAAACTTATACCCTACTCCTCTTATAGAGTGGAAGTATCTAGCTTTTTTAGTGTTTTCTTCAAAGTATTTTCTAAAAGCTAATATATAATTATCAATTGTCCTTGAGGATGGGTAAACATCATCTCCCCAAATTTCATCTAATATTTCGTTCCGTGAAACAACCATATTGTTTCTTTCGATTAATAATTTGAGTAATTGGAGTTCTTTTTTGTTGATTGAAAAAATTTTTCCGTATTTATCCTTTACCTGATAGGTTTGAAAATTAATGAAATTATCACCGAAATGAAACATTGTAAATTCCTTTTCTTTTGAAGCTCTTTTTAGCAAAATATTCACTCTTAATAAAAGCTCCTCTAAATTAAATGGTTTTGTTAAATAATCATCCGCACCCAACTTAAGCCCCTTTACCCTGTCTTCACCTGAGCTTTTTGCTGTTAAAAACAAAACAGGTGTTGAAACATCTGTTTTTCTTATCTCTTCACAAATTTCAAAACCAGAAATTTCTGGAAGCATAACATCTAAAATCAAAAGATTATACTTGTTTTGGCAAAACAAAGACAATGCATCTTTCCCATTGGAGCAAACATCTACTTTATGTCCTTCCAATTGTAAATTCAATGCAATGATTTCACTTAAATTCTCTTCATCCTCAACCAACAATATTTTATTTTCCATTTTCAATGATTCGTATTTTTTTTGTAAAGGTAAATTTTAAAAAAAAGAAAACTATAATTGCAGGGATGAATTAGATTTTTTACCCTAATAATCCAATTATTCGATGCTTTAAATTTTAAGATCCCAATTTTAATTAAAAAAAATTTTGTTTTTAAGGGATATAAAATGTAGGTTTGAAATTTATAAAACAGAAATTAATTACCGTAAATTAAATCAAATTTCACCATTTTTAATTTAACTTTTGTTTTTATACTCAAGTACTAACGTATAATATTATTCCTTCATATTATAACAAAAAATAAAATAACCTCTAATAGCAACAACATGAAAAGAACCCTTACTCAATTTTCAACCTTGAAAAAATTATTTTTTCTATCAGCAATACTCTTTTTTTCCACTTCCTTCTCTTTCGGACAAAGAACCTGTGGTACTATGGAAAACCTTGAAATGCGAATGCAACAAGATCCTGGCCTGAAAATGAGAATGGAAGAAATGGAAAATGATATTAAGAATATTAAGGGCAACAATTCAGGATCAAGAGCTGTATTTACAATTCCTGTTGTATTTCATGTTGTTTACAGAACCGCTACAGAGAATATTTCAGATGCAAGGTTAATTGAGCAATTAAATATATTAACAGAAGATTTCAGGAGATTAAACGCAGACAAGACAAACACTCCTGCAGGATTTCTAGGAATTGCCGGAGATACAGAAATTGAATTTTGCCTTGCCCAACAAGACCCACTAGGAAACCCTTCAACAGGAATTACCAGAACACTTACCACTGTAACTGCATTCAACACTAATGATGCGGTAAAATTTAATGCACAAGGCGGAAAAGATGTTTGGGACAGAAATAAATATTTAAATATATGGGTTTGTAATTTAGGTAACAGTTTGTTAGGTTATGCCCAGTTTCCAGGTGGAGCTGCTGCAACTGATGGAGTTGTATGTCATTATAAATACACAGGAAAAACAGGCGCTACAGCTCCTTTTAACAAGGGTAGGACTGCAACTCATGAAGTTGGCCATTTTTTCAATTTGAGGCATATTTGGGGAGATGCGAATTGTGGGAATGATCAGGTAGCTGATACACCGGTTCAACAGGATGAAAATTATGGTTGTCCAACTTATCCTTTAAGTCCTAATTCATGTTCAACTACAAATTCAAATGGAGACATGTTCATGAATTACATGGATTATTCAGATGATGGATGTATGAATGCTTTTTCTGTAGGACAGGGAACAAGAATGCAAGCATCATTAAATCTTGCATCGCGTGTTGGTTTAAAAAATTCGATCGGTTGCCAGCCTGTTAATTTGGCCCTAAATGATGCCGGAATTTCTGCAATTATATCACCTTCAGGATCTTCTTGTGATCTTACTTTTATTCCAGTTGTTACTTTGAAAAATTTTGGTTCAAACACACTTACATCTGCAATAATAAATTTCAATATTGACGGAGGCACTAACCAAACATTCAATTATAGTGGAACACTTGCATCTCAGGCTACTGTAAACATTACTTTAACTAGTATGACAACAAATGCAGGAAACCATACTTTTAATGCATTTACCACAATGCCAAATGGTGTTGCTGATTCACAAAGTTCCAACGACAACTTCTCAGCCATTTTTACAATTTTAGGAGGTGCAACGTCCGTAGCATTGCCTTATCTTGAAAGTTTTGAAGGCACATTCGTACCATCAGGATGGCAATTAGTAAACCCTGACAATAATTTAACCTGGACAAAATCAGCTGCGGCAGGTGGATTTGCAAATACACCATCGAGTGCCAAAATGGATAATTTTACTTCTACTGCAAATATTTCAGGACAAAGTGATTATTTGTACACACCCTTTTTCAACCTGAGCTCGGCACAATTACCAATAACTCTTGATTTTAGCGTAGCCTATGCAAGATGGAGCAATACTTATCATGATTCTCTAATTGTAAACTTAAGTACTGATTGTGGCGGAACCTGGTCAAGAATCTTTGCAAAAGGCAATCTGGGTCTTGCAACAAATGGAGGTGCAAATGACACAAATCTTTTTGTTCCAACAGCTTCACAGTGGAGAGCCGAATCAATTAATCTAAATGCATATGTTGGGAATCCTAATGTAAGAATTTCATTTCAAGCAAAAAGCGGATGGGGAAACAACTTATACATTGATGATATAGCAGTTAATGAATCTTCTATTACAGGAATGGAAAAAAGCCAGTCCGTTAAGGGAGTTTCAGTTTATCCTAATCCTAGTAAGGGACAATTGTTTATTCAAACTGATAATGAAGATAAGAATGCAGTTAAAATAAGCATATTTAATACACTGGGTGAAATTATTGCCAATGAAAGCAACAGCAATAACAAATCAGGAAATTATTATTTTGACATGAACAATTATCCAAATGGAATTTATTTGATAAATATTGAAACTTCTAAAGGAGTTACAGTCAAAAAAATGATTTTGGCCAAGTAATTTTTTGCTGTTTCAGCAAACAAAAAAGGCATTCTGCAGAAAAGCAGGATGCCTTTTTTTGTTATTCAGGCTTTTAGGATTAACTTCGTCCTAAAATCATTTAGAAATGGATACAACACATTTAAAAGCACTTATTGATAAAGGGAAATTATCACCGGAATTAAAAATTACAAGCCTTAAAGTTTTAAACAATGAAAGGTTGGATTTTAATGAAGGCGTGCTTTTATATAAGCAAGCGGATTTGGGACTTTTGGGTTTGCTAGCCAATTTTGTAAGAGAAAACAAAAATGGAAACTTCACCTATTTTAATCGCAATTTCCATGTAGAACCAACCAACCTCTGTGTTTTTGATTGCAAATTTTGTTCTTATTCTAAAAACTTCAAGCATAAAGGTGAAGCCTGGGAATTATCTGAAGAAAAAATTTATGAGATTATCCGAAGCTATGATGGCAAACCTGTTACAGAGGTTCATATTGTAGGAGGTGTGCATCCAAAAATGGGGCTGCTTTATTTTGCAAAGATGATCCAAAACATAAAGAAAATAAGACCGGAAATCCACGTAAAAGCTTTTACTGCGGTAGAACTTGAATATATGTGCCGCAAAGCCAAGGTTAGTTTTCATGAAGGGCTTTCAATTCTCAAGGAACATGGTCAGGATTCTTTACCCGGTGGTGGCGCTGAAATTTTTGATGAAAAAATTAGAAGTGAAATTTGTGATGATAAATGTAGTTCAGCTGAGTGGTTAGAAATTCATGAAACAGCACATAAATTAGGTATGCCCTCTAATGCGACAATTCTTTACGGACATATAGAAAATTATGAGCACCGCATTGATCATATGCAACGGTTGCGAACATTACAAGATAAGACCAGGGGCTTTAATACTTTTATTCCTCTTAAATTCAGAAACAAGGACAATCAAATGTCGCATATTAATGAGGTTTCTATTATTGAAGATTTGAGAAACTATGCTATTTCCAGAATTTTTATGGATAACTTCCAACACATAAAAGCATATTGGCCAATGATTGGAAGAGAGACTGCAGCTTTATCCATGGCATTTGGAGTGGATGATATAGATGGTACAATTGATGATTCCACAAAAATATATACTATGGCTGGATCAGAGGAACAAACTCCTGCAATGAGCACTAAGGATTTAGTTCAACTTATTAAAGATAACGGGAGACATCCAATTGAAAGGGATACTTTATACAATGTTGTTACTGATTACAATTGCTATGATTTTGAAAAGGAAGAGTTAAAAGAAAGCATTGTATAAGTTTGATGAACTTTTTAAAATGAGTTTCACTCAGCTTTTATGTAATGCTCGCAACGGAATAAATTCTCCATTTTTCAATAACCTGTTGCATATCATCAGGAATTTCAGAATCAAAAAACATATCCTTTCCAGTGTCGGGGTGTACAAAGCCCAATGATTTTGCGTGGAGTGCATGACGAGGCATAATTTTAAAGCAGTTTTCAATAAACTGCTTGTATTTTGTAAAAGTTGTGCCTTTTAATATTTTATCTCCTCCATATAATTCATCATTGAACAAGGGATGTCCAAGGTGTTTGAAATGAACTCTAATTTGATGTGTTCTTCCTGTTTCAAGCTTACATTGCACCAAAGTAACATAGCCAAATCTTTCCAAAACTTTGTAATGAGAAACAGCATGTTTGCCCAAGTCTCCTTCGGGGAAAACATCCATCTTTTTTCTATCCTTTATATTTCTTCCAATATTGCCTACAATTGTTCCTTCATCTTCTTTTATATCGCCCCAAACAAGTGCAAAATAAGTCCTTTTTGTAGTTCTGTCAAAAAATTGTTTAGCCAATTTAGCCAGGGCAATTTCATTGGTGGCCAGCACCATAATACCTGAAGTATTTTTATCCAATCGATGAACAAGGCCAGGACGCGGATCCTGAGTTTTAAACATGGGTAAATTACTAAAATGGTACATTAATCCATTAACCAGAGTACCTGAATAATTTCCGTATCCGGGATGAACAACAAGGCCTGGTTGTTTATTAACTACAACAAGCCAATTATCTTCATATACAATGTTAAGGGGTATGTTCTGGGGTATTATTTCTCTATCTCTAGGAGGTTGAGCCAAAACAATGGTAATAACATCGAGAGGCTTTATCCTGTAATTTGGCTTAACAGCTTTTCCGTTTACCAAAACATTTCCAGCTAATGCTGCACTTTGAATCTTACTGCGACTTGCATTTTGTATTCGGTTCATCAGGAATTTATCAATCCTGAGCATATCTTGTCCTGGATCTACTTTAATTCTAAAATGTTCATACATTTCATCATCTTCCTGGGCAATATCTTCTGTATATTCTTCTTCAATCAATTTAATTGGGGAATTAATTCGAAATTATTATTTTTTGACTTTGACTTTTTCCTGTTAAAGAATTATCAATTTTTACAATATAAATTCCATTAGAAAAACCAGAAACATCAATAAATGTTAATTCCTGATTTTCATGTATAAAAACATTTTTTCCATACATATCAAATATATTTATTCTGGTATGGCTGTAATCCGAAATTCCGTCAAAAAACAAGTGGTTATTTGCAGGATTAGGGAATATTGTGATTAATTTTTCTTCATTGGATGCATTTTGAAAAGGTTCATCAATTCCTACTGAAGGATCCCTGGAAACCCCAAAAACTGGTCGCATTAACAGAGATCCGTTAAACTGGGTATTTTGCCAATTTCCATTGAGGTTATAAAATATTTTATCCTTCTGATTGTTGTTTTTATCAAAGCCAATATTTAATTCAGTAGCATTTACCTGCACCCACCCAACATAAATAATACCTGAGGCGACAAGGGGTGTTGATAAAACATACTCATTAAAGCCATTTATGTTTCCTGCAGTACCAGGGTAAGAAAAATTATCATCCTGATAAAGTATGGTTTCAGGATTAAGATTACTCCAAACAGTAAGTTTAAAAGGGGCATACTGTACGTTACTATTTACAGGGGTAAAATGCATGGCAACAGCAGTTAGTGTATCCAGGGTATTGAGCGTAAATTTATAGGCCAGTTTAGCTCCCATTTTGTTAAGTCCAAAACCAGACTCAGGAACACCATCATCATAAGCATAATAATTATCAAACCTTTGAAGGTGTCTGATAGTGTCATTACTGCGGTTAACATCAATAACAGAATAAATTGAATTTGAAATTTCAAATTCCTCATATAAATTGTTATTAATAGGAAATATAAAACCTGGAGTATTACTGTAGGTAAAATTAGTATTAGGGGATTCACTACCTGCGGAGGTATTTGTTAATAGTGTATTGCCACTTCTATCCTTAATGTTATAGGTGTAATTAATAACTTTGCCTATACTGCTTAAGTTGTTTAAATTTACGGTTATATCGCTTGCCATTTCATTTCCAGGGTTTGCCACAAACTGCTTCCAGGGCATTTCCCTGAAATTTTTAAGGATTGTATTAGCAGGAGAAACAAAAGCCACGTCTTCAGGATTAACATGAGCATTAAGACCTTTTTCAAGCCTTACATAATCAAGGTTCCAATGATCTAAATTTCCTGAAAGGTTTGCATAGTTTTTAAAACGAAATTGAAAACCATCCTGAAGAAATCCCTGTTGCATAATAGGAATCAGAACTTGTTTGAAAACATGATTTGCTTCTCCTTTTGCGCTCCATATTCGCTTCCAAAGCGAATCAAGTGGAGAGTAGAATTCCAATACAAGCGAATCATTCGATTCTGGCATATTTCCAATTCCTTGTGGTTGATAATAAAAAGAAAAGTAAAGAGAATCTGAAGCTGGAAAATTCAAAAAGATAGGCTTTGATGTTAAGTGATCAGCAATGCCATGAGCAAGTACCTGACCAGGCGCATATGCTGAACCATTGCTAGAAAGGCCATCAAAAGTTACAACGCCAATGGTTGGCGGAGAAATCGCAAAAGAAGTATTAATATAAACATCATTGTCAAGCCATAAACTGTTTTTGGCACTTACAAAGGCAACCTTATTTACAATTGTATCTAGGATAAGTACTTTAAAAGGAACAAACGCATAATCCAGTTCATTTTGGGAATTAATATAAGCTCTTGAATAAGCAGGCCAGGCAGTAATTATTTTTGAAGGAATAAAAGGATTATTCGGAAAAGGGCCTTCTTCATAAAATGATAACTGAAATGAAGGTTTAGCAGTAGAATCAATTTCATTGGTTATTGAATCATAGGTATAATCCCAACTTACGGTTTCAATGTATTTTAGGCTATCTACTATATTTCCATCTATTTTGAAATTCACTGCCACAGAATCTGCGGTTTGATCAGCAAGGTAAATTGGCAGATAATAATAGGTAAACCGATCAACAGAGAAATCATCCACAAATGGTAGATTCAAGGTATCAATAATAAAATATTGTTTATGGGCTGATCGGGAAGATTTTAATTCTAGCTGCGGTGTGTTTTTTATTAAATCAAGGTTATAATCAATGTCAATTAAATATTCGCCCTGACTATAAGCATTTAAGGCAAAGCAGAGAAAACAAAAAAACAAACCTGATGCTTTATTTCTCATTCTTATTCTATTTTTCAGGTGACTGAGTGATGAAAATATCTACAGGAGAGCCCATGTTTATCATTGATTCACTGCTAAATTGTGGAATTTGCTTATATACTCTTGCTTGGGTAGAATCTTTTACCGTTTCATCTTTTATTACGGAACCCAGGTTTAAGGAACTGGCAAATAAGGCTTCAATAGCCTCTGCATAGGTAAGATTTAATAAGTTTGGTAATAAAACCATTTCATCACTTACTCCTTTGCCTAAAACAAGATCAATGGAAGAACCCCGGAAGATTTCTTTCCCCGGTTCAATTTTCATTCCTTTAAATTCTTGTGATAGCACTGCATTGTGGGCAATATCAGGAATGTACTTTAAATTTCCTACAACCAAACCTGCAGATTCAATAATTGCAATTGCTTGTCTTAATGAAAAATCAATAAGATCAGGCATTTTAACTTTTGGTGGTGTTTTTGTATTAATGGTTAAATAAAGCATCCGCTGTTCCTTAACCTGCAAATCGGCCTTTGGCTCCTGATCAATTACTATCCCCGGTTTGCTTTTGCTGTCGTAAACAGAGTCTACAATGATATATCTAAAACCTTTTTGATTTAATATTTGATCCAATTCCTCTGCTTGATATCCCCTTAATTCAGGAACTGTAATTGTTTCACCATGCAAAGTATAGGAACTAAGGAACTGAAGCACTACCCAGGAAAGCGTAGCCAATAAAAAGAGAGCAGCAAAAAGATTAATAAAAAAGATCTTACTAATTAAAAATCTAAAAAAATTCATAGGACTGAATTAAAAACTGCTTAAATTAAACAGCTTTATTGATTAATTATTGTTTTTTTTTGATGAAAAATGAATTCATTGTATAAAGATAAATGAAATTATCAGAACTTCATTTATACTACTTTAACAATGCCTGTTTACTAAAAGCAAACTCAATTATTTTATCAATAAAATCAATGGGTTTATAATGATTTAATGCGCTCTGATGAAAAATACAAGTAGCGGGAGTCATTCCAGGCAAGGAATTTACTTCAATAAAAACTACTTCTACTTTACTGCTGTTGTATATCCTAACAAAGGCATCTATTCTACAATATCCCTGAATATTTAGTATTCTGGCGGCTGAACCTAATTTCTCCTTAACTATTTCAGAAATTGCCTGTCGTTCCAAAGGGTTAGAGGCATATCGAGCCGGTGTTATATTCTGACCTTGTCCTGCAAGGAATTTTTCCTCAAGGGACAATACTTCTCCTTCTGAAAGCGCTTCAGATGCTTCAAACACTTCATAAATGATCTTTCCAGAATCATCAAATTTAGTTAACATCCCTCCTGTAATTTCCAAAAAATGCTTTGAATCTTTCCTTGAAATTAATTCTTCAACCAGAAATACATTTTTTACAGGAAATTCTTCCTTTGGTTTTATTTGCAATAGAAATGCACTTTGGGAATCAAATTCATTTTCGTTCCTGAAAATCAGCTTGGCAAAGGCCAATAATTCATCTTTGTTTTTTATTTTTTTTACAGCTGAACTACATCCATCGTCAACAGGTTTGGCAATAAAAGGGAATTCAATCCTGGCCGCTATTTTCTCTATTTCTTGCTGTGGATTATTCTCCCAATCCTGCTTTTGCACCAACAAATGTTCAGCAATAAGAAATCCATTTTGTTTTAAAATTTCATTCGTAACAAATTTATTAATTGTTATTTGCGAACTCTCCACATCTGAACCATTAAAGGGTAAATTCACCCTGTTTAATTCCACTTGTACTGCTCCATCCTCCCCTGGTCTTCCATGAAGGGCTATAAATACAGCATCTGCTCTTTCAGCCAATTCTTTGTAATTTATTTTCGAAGGTTTAGCAAGACTTCCGGCAGAAGAATAACGATTGGTAATTGTTTTGCATTCTTCAATAATTTCGGCTATCGTAGCATGCGTTTCATAATGATCAATTTTTTCTTTAATATCATCCGCATTATCCTTTAAAAGAATGTTTACAGGAATCTGATATAACTTATGTTCGTTTTCATCTCCTGTTAAGAATATTGGGAGCGGATCATATTTTATGGATGATGCAAGTTTTTCATAAATATTTCTGCCGCTTTCCACTGAAATATGTCTTTCAGAGGAAAAGCCTCCGAGTAAAACCGCAATTTTCTTTTTTTCCTCTCCAGAGGTTTCAGTATTCAGTGCCTTATCAAGCTTGTGTAACAGTTTTTTTGCATTTAACGCATGCTTGCCTTTTAAGGAACGTTGCAGGAGGGAAGTGCGGATAATATAACTAAGAAATTGTGAAGGGTTTAGTCCTATTTCAGCAGCCTGGTGAAAAAAGAATGAAGAAGGCATCATTCCAGAAGTTGTGTTTGGGTCATTCAGGAAAACTTTATCGTTTGAAATAAAG
The DNA here is from genome assembly GCA_013696965.1 of Bacteroidota bacterium. Lineage (NCBI taxonomy): Bacteria > Pseudomonadati > Bacteroidota > Bacteroidota bacterium. The sequence goes on from JACCXN010000010.1 coordinate 72,466, forward strand.
CCATCAATGCGGGCATAAACATCAAAATTTAAATAATGAAATAGCCTTTCACATTCCTGTCTTATAGCCTGTATTTGATCGGCAGGAACATCGATTGGTGTAATTTTCCTGGATAAGCCAGGCAGGTATTTACTGCGGTAATCAAACAGCTCATTCCCTTTTCTGATTTCGGTTGGTGGAAGTGCAATTGCCTTTTTACCTTCTCCCTCGTTTTGAATAACTATGCAGGAAAACTCTTTCCCTTTTATAAACTGCTCAATAATAACCTCTGCTTCCCCATCAAGTGCTTCGAGTAAAATATTTTCTTGTTCATCCAGATTCTTATTTAAGAAATCAATCAGCTCATCTGGGTGATAAATAACCACCTCCCCTACTCTTACAGGAATTCCGATTCCTTCACGAATATCAGTTAAAACCCGGATAAATTCTATTTTCTCTGAATCATTTAATTTGCTCCACGCATTCCCGCTTAATTCAGAAGTAAAAAAGCTTCTGTTTACAGCCTGTTCGAATTCAATTTCATTACTGGCATTAATAATACTCACTCCAATTGAAGAGCCTTGCGTTGCTGATTTTACAACCAAAGGAAAAGCTATTTTTTCTTTGGCTTTTTCAAAAAAAGATTTGCTACCAGATCTAAACCATTCGTGCCTATCAATAATAAAAAATTCTGGACCAGCAAAACCTCCATCCCTCATCAGACTCTTTTGAATAACCTTGTCGATTCCTATTGCGGAGGGCAAAATTCCTGAACCTGAATAAGGCATTCCAATATAATCCAACAATCCCTGAATTTTTCCATCCTCTCCCATTGGGCCATGTAAAGCAAGAAAAGCGAAATCGATGTAATTACTCAATTGCTCAACAGGAATGCGTTTTCCTATTTTATTAATAAGTTCTTCTTGTTTTTCAAGGCTTAAATCACCTAGGCATTCAGAATACACCTGGAAATCACCATTAGAATAAGGGATGCAATCCACAGGAGGATAAAAATCCCGAATACTTCCTTTGTAAATAAATTCCCAGTTTAGTAGAACAAAATTGTCAAAACTGTCAATGAAAACAGGTACAGCATCAAATAATGATTTATTCAGGTTGTCATAAACAGTTCTGCCACCGGCAAAGGAAATTTCCCGTTCTTTTGAACTACCACCGAAAAAAATTCCTGTTTTAATTTTCATTTAGCTATTTATTTTTTTCTAATCAATGGAAACCTACTGTTTAAATAGTTGTTTTTTCAAAACAAAACATTGATCTATATTTATTATTGTACCTTAATTATCAAAATATCAAGGCAAAGATAATCAATAAGGGTGTGCTAAATTATAAAGGAATTGCATGAATGATTATAATTTTCACAGGTAAATTGTGAATAACTGTTGGATCCCTGATTATTAAATCGGTAAAAATTATTCTACAATAGAATTTAAATATACAACCATCTTATTTATAGCCAATGCTCTGTGGCTGATCTCATTTTTTACCTCTGCTGGCATTTGAGCAAAAGTTAGTGGATAACCTTCAGGTTTAAAAACAGGATCATAACCGAAACCCTCTTCACCTTCTTTCTTTTGTGTGATTTCACCGTTTACAAGCCCTTGGAAAGTATGTATTTCTCCCCCTATTATTAATGACACAACAGTAATAAATCGGGCCTTCCGGTTTTCTTTACCCTCTAACTCATTCAATAATTTGTTCATGTTATCCTCTGAATCCTTCCCCTCTCCGGCATAACGAGCCGAATACACTCCTGGCCTGCCTTCTAGAGCCTCTACCTCAAGGCCTGTATCATCAGCAAAGCAATTATAACCATATTTTTCAAAAACATACTTGGCCTTTTGAATCGCATTTCCCTCGATGGTTGCAGATGTTTCAGGAATTTCTTCCTTGCAATTTATTTCCTCAAGACTAAGAATGCCTATATTTTGGTTTAAAATTGCAGCTACTTCTTTTACTTTGTTTTTGTTGTTTGTAGCAAAAACCAATTGCATAATTTAATTATCTCCTTTTATAAATTTACGGGTAAAAACCTGGCCGTTATAAGTCAATTTAATTGTATATGAACCCGCTTGCAAAGAATTTGCATTAAAGTAAAGAGTATTAATGCCTTTTGATCCAGTGTTTGGTAAATTACTGTTAATCATTTTACCCTGATGGTTTAAAATTTCGAGTTTAATTTCACTTGCAACAGGCAGAAAAAACCTTATTGTTAATTGATCATTAACAGGATTAGGGAAAGGATCCATTAAAACAAGGTCATTGTTTCCTAAAAGTTTACAATATTCGTTATTTTCAAAATTTGTATCATTTGATTTATTGGGATTCAGGGCTAAAACACAAACATAATCCTGAATGTTTTCATTTAATGGATTAATTTCGGCCTTAAATTCATACAAAAGTTTTTTTCCTGAATGAAAATCCCCAGTCCACAATTCCTTAATTCTTCTGCCATTCTTTTGTTCCAGGATAAGGTCGATTTCCTGAATTGCTACTGTACCATAATTTGTTAATTCAGCTGTAATATTTAAATAATTACCTTTTGTAATTACAAAAATATTGGTTACTGCAATATCTAAATTAGCTGTTATAACATTTAAGGTTCTTGAAAAAGATTGATTACATCCATATTGGCTTTGGGCAGAAAGAATTATTTGATAAGTGTTTTCAAAAGAATAAGTATGCTCCAAATCAATTAAATTACTACTTGTTCCATCTCCTAATCCCCAACTGTAATTTTGGGCTCCATTTGAAAGATTTTTTAATTTCATTGGTTGCCCAGGAATAACAACCTGTGGTTCAATAGTAAACAAAGGAATTGGAAGTGGATGTATTTTAACCACCCTTACAACTGAATCCTTACACTCATTTATAGTATTAACTTTTAAAGAAACGAAATAAACATCTACTTCTTCGAAATTTACTATTGGGTTTTTTATTGAAAAGCTCTGAAGATCGTTAAAATTCCAAATCCATGAATTAATTGAATTATCTGCAATGATGCTTAAATCTTTGAATTCAACTGCTGAATTAACGCATACATCAACAGGTTCAAACCATGCAGTTGGTTTATGATAAACTTCCACCGCTTTTTGAATTTCTGAAACACAACCATTATTTGCCGAAACCACAAGCGAAACATTATGCATACCCGGAGCATCAAAAAGAAACGAAGGATTTGCACTGCTTGAGGCTGTATTGCCAAAATCCCAATTATAAGAACTAATAATAGAAGGTAATGTTAGGGATGAATTATTAATGAAATCAATAGGAGTACCCGAACAAACGGATTGAAAAGTAAAATCAGCTATTGGACTTTCATAAACTACTATTGGTTTGATTGTGGAATCAACACATCCGAAAAGGGTTGTAACAATTAGTTTAACATTATAAACTCCGGGAAGCTGATATGCATGAAATGGATTTTGATCATTTGAAAAATTTTCCAGACCAGAGGGTGCATTACCAAAATTCCAATTCCATTGAACAACTGTGTTATTTAAAGCTGAACTTGTATCTGTAAATTGAACTTCAAATCCTGAACAAGCCAAAGGAGAACTAAAACCCACTTTTGGTAAATAGTGTACCATTACAGTTTGCAGATATTCATCCTGGCATCCTGTTGCAGTAGTTGCAACTAATTTTACAAGGTAATTTCCTGGTGCATTAAAAAAATGTACGGGATTTTTATCTATGGATAAGTTTCCATCTCCAAAATCCCAATTCCATAGTTCAATAGTCTCTCCAGAAGGAGGAACGGAACCATCAATAAAACGCATAGAATCACCAAGACACACATTGCTGAAACTGAATAGAGCTTCAGGGGCAATTCCCTGGATGGTTACATTAATGGTGTCTGAGGCAATACAATCGTTATTGCTGGATACCTGAACCCAATATTGTCCGGCATTCATAATTTCAAAGTATGGCAGATTGGAATTATCATTCCAAATATATGATTGAACCAGGGACTCTCCTTGAATTAATTTAATTACATTACCTTGGCAGAGGACAGTGTCGGAGCCAAGGGAGATTTGTTGTTGAATATTGTCAAAAACGACATCGATAGTATCTGAGGTCAACGAACAACCAAAAGTATCAGTTACATTAACCCAATATTGACTGGCTTGATTAATATTTAATAAACTATCTGAAGATAAATCAGGCCAAATAAAAGTAAAACTTGTTTTATCCAAATTGGTATTCCAAAGAAGTGTTTGACCAGGGCAAAGAATTGTATCTGCGATCTGATTGATATTATAATTGTATGAAAACTCAATGGTATCTAATGATTGTAGGCCGAAAACATCGGTTACGGTTAACCAGTATTTACCTGGTGTAGAGATGATTATTGAATCCGCCGTGCTGCCTGTTGACCATAAATAATCTATAAAATGTTTTGGAGCAGATAGAACTGTATCACAAAAATTTTTTAGAACAATATCCGAACCTAAATTAACAGGGGGGGCATATTTATTTTTTAAATAATTAAAAACTTCATCATGTTCAACCTGATTAAGCGGGTGATCATATAAAATAATTTCAGCTATATCACCTGTTAAATAGGAAGGAAACTGGCAAAGACGTCCAACAATAAAATCTGCGAATGTGACTGGATTAGAACTAGTAACAGCTGATGCTATTTTATAATTTTCTATAGGAGAAGAGTTGATTGTTTGAACATTGTTAATTTTATAATCTGAGATATTAAAACTAATATCTGCTTGAACATCATACAAATTAGTTGAAGAGCCTTTCACTCCCAAGGCTACTGTATTAGAAGTAAAAACTTGTTGAGTAAGTATCCCGATATTTATTGGGTAATTTGATAATGCTCCATTCCAATTAAAAACTACAAAAATAGAACCTACTACCGAAGATGAATTAATAGTTAAAAAATCATTCCCATCAAAACGCAGTGCAGAATTATCTGCAAGCATATCAATATTAGTAACCCATTTAGGTTGGCTTGCAGGGTCGTTTTGAATAGCATGATTGTTGTTCCCAGACATATCATTCCAGCTACTAACTTCAGAACCATTTAATGTTATTCCACTATCTGATCTTAACCATAAAGATAAGCCAAAGATTGTATTTGGCTGAGAAAAAAGCGCTGAAACATTAAAAAAATACAAGAATAAAACTCCTGTTATTGTCAAAAAAAACTTATTAGGAAACTCAAATAGAAACATTAAATTTAAATTTAAACAAAACTGGTTACCTTACCTTTTCATCTTTTTTTTAATCTTAAAAAATTGTTTATTACAAATATAGCTTAAAATAATATATACACTATATTAAGTATATAAGAGTTATAAAAGAAAAAGTCAATTTTCACTTTAAAAACCACTATCATTGATATTTTAATAGTAATTTTGCTAAAACCTCTATAATAATTGTTAAACAAAACTGATAGTTAACCCTCTTAAGATTGTCAATAAGTAAAAATATAATCAATCAGTTTATAGTCCAATCAACAGGAATTATTTCTGGGTTTTTCATTTCTATAATAATTGCTAAAATATTAGGGCCAGCAGGAAGGGGTGAATTTGCTGTTTTTGTAACTTCCCTTACCTTTATCTCTATATTCTTAAGTTTAAGTATAAATCATAGTATTTTATATGCAATTTCTTCAAACAAATTTCCCATAGACAAAATATTTTACACTTGTTTGCTTTTTTCGCTAGGACTTATTTTTGTTAATATTATTTTTTTCTGGACTGAATTTTTATTTCATTCAAACTTCCTTTTTTCCAATGAATCAATTACAGCAAACGCTTTAATGATATTAGGATTTACCATTTACCTTTTTATAAGTATAATAAATGCTGTTATGGCAGGTTTGAAAATTTTCAAATTACAACAATTACTTTCTATCCTATTTTCAATTTTAAATATTATACTTTTTGGAGGATATTTTTTTATAAAAGTTTATGTTTCACCCACTGTCCAGATTCAATTTAACGATTTTCTTTATTTTTACACCTTTACCCAGATAATAATACTGATTATTACCTTATATTTTTTTTTTAAGGAAACTCCAATTTCTTTTAATATTTCATTTTTAAATTTTAAAGATTTTAAATTTTTAATAGCGTTCTCTTTAACAGCATACCTTGCAAATTTATTTCAATTTTTAACTTATAAAATCGACATTTCATTTGTAGACTTTTATTTAGGCAAAAGCCAATTAGGAGTTTATTCTCTCGCAACTAACTTAACAAGAATGTTTTGGGTTTTGCCAGTCTCGATTTCAACAATTCTTATTCCTTATAATGCAACAGATGAATTAAGCAGGTCAACTATTAACATAAATAAATTAACAAGAACAACTATTTTCATGATTGTTGTTATTATCGCTTTTAGCTTACCTTTAATTGATCTATTTATTCCATTTATTTATGGTAATGAGTTTTCTGAGGCTTCTACTATATTAAAAATATTAATTTTTGGATTAATACCATTTGCTGCAACTAATATTGTTCTTTCTTTTTTTAGTGGTCGAGGTTTGGTTAAACATAATCTTATTTTTGCCTTTATTGTATTTATTTTGACCATTACAGGTGATTATTTTCTTATAAATTCTTTCGGAACAGTTGGCGCCTCTATTACTAATGTCTTAAGCTATACTCTAGGCTTTATATACCCTTTGGTAATTTATATCAATTATACCAATGCAAGTTTATCTGATTTATTAATAGTTAAAAAACTGGATTTTGTAGAAGTAAAAAAGAAACTTTCTGCTAATTTAAAATTAAACATTTTCAAAACTCCTAAATGAGAAAGATTTTAATTCTATCATATTCAAATCTTAATAGCGACCCTAGGGTTATAAGGCAAATTTCTGCTCTCAAAAGTGATAATGAAATTTCAATAGCTGGATATTCATCTGTACAAGAAAAAAATGTACAATTTTTTCCTATTTATTCTGCGCCACCTTTTTCTTTAAAAAGAAAGATGAAAAGATTTGTACAATTTTTATTTAGAAGATATGATCTTTATTATTGGGATGCAGGAAAAATTTCTTTTTACAAGAAAATAATAAAGGAACAGTTTAATGTGATTGTTTCAAATGATATTATGACATTACCCTTAGCTTTAAAAATTGCTGATAAAACAAATGCTAAAGTATGGTTTGATGCTCATGAGTTTCATCCAAGGGAATTCGAAGATAATTGGAAATGGAGAGTTTTGTATCAAAAGTATATAAGTCATCTATGTAAAAAATATATTCCTCATGCACAAGTTTTTTCGACTGTTTGCGATGGAATAGCCCAGGAATACTTTAATTACATAGGCATTTTACCTCAGATTATTACCAATGCATCCAATAGAATACAACTAAAGCCTTTTATTACTAAAAAAAATAATATTAAATTAGTTCATCATGGAGCAGCAATACGTTCAAGGAAAATAGAATTAATGATCCAAATGATGTCTTTTCTAGATAATCGATTTACTATTGATTTCATATTAACAGGAAGTGATTTAAAGTATATAAACGAATTAAGGAAATTGTCTAAAAAAAATAAAAATATTCGTTTCATACCACCTGTCGAATTTAGTCAAATTTGCAATTTGTTAAATCCCTATGATATAGGAGTCTTTCTTTTACCCCCTGTAAATTTAAATTACAAATTTGCCCTACCAAATAAAATATTTGAGTTTATTCAAGCAAGATTATGTATAGCGGTATCACCATCTCCGGAAATGGCTAATTTAGTGCGTACTAATAATTTAGGTGTAGTATCAAAAGAATATACTCCGAAAGCCATGGCACAAGTTATAAATGAGTTAAATGAAGATAAAATATCCAATTTTAAAAATAATGCTCACATTGCAGCTAATAATATTTCTGCTGAAAAGAATTTTGTTAAAATGAATGATATTGTAGAAAGTTTAATTAATAATAAATAATTTCAAAAGCATGTGTGGAATTTCCGGAATATTATCTTTCAACAAAAAAATTGAAGCTGTATCTTTAAAGAAAATGATTGATACACTTGATCATAGAGGCCCTGATGGAGAAGGTATCTGGTTAAATGAAAAACAGCAGGTAGGATTAGGGCATAAACGGCTTTCAATTATAGATTTAACTGATTCAGGAAAGCAGCCCATGCATTATTGTAATGGTCGGTATTCTATTACTTTTAATGGAGAAATATATAATTATATAGAAATTAGAGAAAACTTAATAAAACAAGGTTTTAAATTTGTATCAAATTCTGATACAGAAGTGTTACTTGCTCTTTATGAGTATAAAAAAGAAAAGGCGCTGGAAGATTTGGATGGGATGTTTGCTTTTGCAATTTGGGATGAAAAGGAACAAACTTTATTTTGTGCAAGGGACAGGTTTGGTGAAAAGCCTTTCTTTTATCACCGTGATAAAAGTACTTTTTCATTTGCTTCGGAAATGAAAGCCCTTTTTCAATTTATTGGTAAAAGAAATATTGACAACAAACATATTTACAATTATTTTCTGTATAGTATTATTGAAGATCCGAATAATCCAACTACAACCTTTTTTCAGGATATTCATCAGCTCCCTCCAGCACATTATATAGTTATTGACAGCAATAATAATATGACTGGAAGAAAGTATTGGGATGTTGATTTAAATTACCAGGTAAATTATTCAATAGAAGAAGCTAAAGAAAAATTCATCTCTTTATTCACCCAATCCATTACCAGAAGGCTTCGAAGCGATGTGACTGTTGGAAGCAGCTTGTCAGGAGGAATTGATTCCTCCAGTATAGTAATGATGATTGATCGATTGAAAGGAACGGGCCAAATTCAAAAAACCTTTTCAGCAAGATTTCATAATTTCGAAAAAGATGAGGGGAAATTTATGGAAATGGTAATTAAAAATAGCAAGGTTGAACCACATTATGTTTACCCAACTGCTGAATCAGCGTTAGAGAATCTTCAAAAAATAATGTACCATCAGGAAATGCCCTTTGGCAGTACCAGCATTGCAGCACAATACGAGGTAATGAAACTTGCCAGAGAAAATAAAGTAACAGTACTTTTGGATGGGCAAGGTGCGGATGAATATCTTGCAGGCTATTCAAATTACTGGCCTTCTTATTTAATGCAGTTATATCGTGAAAACAGAAATAAATTTCATCAGGTAAATCAACATTTAAAATCTCTTCATAATTTTGATAGCTTAGAACAAAATTTTGATTTTAAGCTAAAAACATATAGCTATGCTGCTTATAAAAAATATGGAGATATTATGCGTAGGTATAAAAATCCTTCTTCGGATTATTTTATGGGTTTAAATCCTGAAATCACAAGACAATATCAGTCTGGAAGAAATCCTTTATACAAACCACCTCATCTCAAGAAACAACTATACCAGTCAACGCTCAAAACTGACCTGGCCAATTTGTTGAGATATGCGGATAGAAATTCAATGGCAAACTCCATTGAAGTAAGACTCCCTTTCTTGTCACATAAACTTGTAGAATTTGTATTTAGCTTGAATGATGATTTTAAAATAAATAATGGCTGGACAAAGTATATTCTAAGAAAAAGCATGGAAGGCATTCTCCCCGATGAAATAACATGGAGAAAAGATAAAATAGGTTATGAACCTCCTCAACAAGAATGGTTAAATAAAAATGCTTTTCAGAGCTTGTTTAAGGAAGCTGCGGAAGACTTAAAAAAGGACAGAATAATTACAAAAGAATCAGACATGCTAAACTGGTCATACTTGATGATTTATTTACTGAAAAAATCTTTTAATTAATGTTAAAAAAAAGAAAAAAAATACTTTTTGCTGCGGTTGATATTGGTTATAGAATAGAAGTTTACACAAATTTTATTGAGAAAAACCTTGATGGTCAGCTCCAGGCAGATTCTTTTTCAAAATACGTTCTTCCAAAAGAACACTACAAAACTCAATATACATACACTTGTCCTATTGACAAAACACATCCCTGGATCCTATATTCATACTCTTTTATATTTTTTATTTTTAGTCTATTCAAATATGATATTTTTCACTTTTTTTCAGGCGAAACCATCCTTACAAGAAAATTAAGAAGATTTGAATTTTTTATATACAAATTATTAGGTAAGAGAATTATAATGCATTTTGTTGGCGCGGATATTAGAAACCCGAATTATTTAATATGGAAAGAAAAAAATATTGACGAATTCCTAAAAGGGAAAAAACCAATTCCCTTAACATTGAAATGGCAGGATAAATTAATAAAAGACAGTTTAAAATATGCAGATGAAATTTTAGTTTCAACTCCTGATTTATTAAAAATTATTCCTACTGCAAAGTTTTATCCTGTGGTAATTGATTTAGATAAATTCTTTACTGAAGTGGGCAAGGTGGAAATCAAGGAAAACTGTAAAACTTATAATATCCTCCATGCTCCATCAAACACAGCTGTAAAAGGAACTAATTCAATCCATAAAAAACTGTCTGAATTCAAAAACAAAAATCAAAATAAAATCCAATTGATGTTGCCTGGAGAAAATATTATGAATTCAAAAAAACTATATTCGGTTTCAAGATATGAATTGTTTAAGCTTTTCATTGAATCGGATATAGTAATAGATCAGATTATTATTGGTTGGTATGGTTTGCAATCCATAGAGGGATTACTGACAGGAAATCATGTACTGTGTTATATTGAGGATGATTTGAAAAAATATTCCTTTGATGAATGCCCGGTAATTAATATAAATACTTTGAATTTTGAACAGGTTCTTGAAGAAGTAATTTCAAATGGAAACAGGAATAAATCAGAAATTGCCAAAAACAACTTGAAATGGGTTGAAAAACATCATACTATTGAAAACAACAATAAAATTTTATTGGACGCTTGGAATGTGAATTAAACAATAAAAATTATGGTAAAAGGAAATAAAATTTTTGATTTATTTAGAACTGTTTTAATATTTACTTCTTTGGATAGATATTATTCTCGTTTAATAAGGGGAAAAAAACACGATTCATTTATAGGTAAAATGGCTCCGAATAATTATCAATACAAAAAAGGCACATATAGAATTGCACGCCTTAATAACAACATAAAATTATCAGTTGATTTACATGACTATTTAGGCCATTACATTTATTTTGGATACAAGGACCAATCGCAAGATGCATTATTAAAATTAGTTGAGGAGAATTATAGTGTTTTGGATATCGGTACTAATATTGGAAATACTGCTTTATTATTTGCAGACAAAGTTAAAGCGGCAGGCAGAGTTATTGGCTTTGAACCAGACCCGGAAACATACCAATTATGCATGAAAAATTTAGAATTAAACAGTTTTGAAAATCTCAAGGTTCACAATATTGGATTTGGAGATAATAATTCTTCTTTTTTTATTGAAAGCCTTATAGATTCAAACATTAGTGGAAATAGGATCAACGAGAAATTAACGCAAGGGCAAAAACAGGTTAGTGTAAAAAGGTTGGATGATGTGTTTTTTGATTTTAATTTAAAAAAGGTTGATTTAGTGAAAATTGATGTAGAAGGGTACGAAATGAAAGTATTAATAGGAGCAAAAGAAACCATTCAAAAATTTAAACCAACTTTGTTTATTGAAATTGATGACAATAACCTTAGAGATCAAAAATCATCTGCTCAAGAACTTCTCGACTTTTTAGAAAAAAACAATTACACTAGTGTAGAAGCTGTATCAAACAAGCCAATTAACAGCAATTATAATTTTAAAGATTGTCATTTTGATATTATTAGTACCTCTAATTGTTAAAAAAACAGGACAAAAAAACAGTTTAATTCCCAATAATTTTATTGCAGAAAAACGCTTTAATTAATAGGAAGACAACACTTTCAAAAAAAAATGATGGATTTTTATAAAAAATCTGCTTCCATGAAAAATGATAAAATAACCGTAGTTAAAATTATTTCTGGTATTGATAAAGCATTGGCATTTGAATGGATTGCAACTTTAACATCCACGGAAAAGATTCAATTTTACTTTATTTTTTTAAATAACAAAGTTCCTCAGTTGCATCATTTCATGGTGCAAAACAATATACCATCTAATTTCATTAAATTTAGTTCAAAACTTGATTTTTTCTTTGTATTGCCCCGACTTTTTTTTATGTTGAGAAAAATAAAGCCAAGCGTAGTACATACCCATTTATATGAAGCCAACTTACTCGGAATATTTATTTCGTTTATCTTAAGGGTTCCCAAAAGAATACACACAAGGCACCATTCAACCTTTCACCACCAATATCACCCTAAACATGTTAAAATAGATCGGCTTATCAATTATCTTTCAACAGATATTATTGCAATTAGCGAAAATGTTAAACTTGTTTTAACTGATTTAGAAAAAGTTCCTGAGAAAAAAATACATTTAATACGTCATGGATTTGACCTAAAAGGGTTTAATAGTGTTTCGGAGGAACGCATAAACAAAATAAGAGAAAAGTATAACCTAAAGGATTCCATGAGACCAGTAATTGGAGTTATATCAAGATATTTGAATCTAAAAGGTATTCAATATATAATTCCTGCATTTAAAAACATTCTTGTTAAATATCCTCATGCACTACTGATTTTAGCAAACGCTAAGGGTTCATATGAAAAAGAAATAAAACTTTTATTGAAACAAATACCAACTGAGAATTACCTGGAAATAATTTTCGAAGAAGATATTTTTGCCTTATATAAAAGCTTTGATTTATTTATTCATGTCCCAATCAATAAGCAAGTCGAAGCATTTGGCCAAACATATGTAGAGGCATTAGCAGCAAAAATCCCTTCTGTGTTTACCCTTTCTGGAATAGCGCCCGAATTTATTACCCATAAACAAAATGCCCTTATTGTTGATTATGCAAATTCTGATCAAATATATAAAGCTATTGAACTTATTTTATCAGATAAAGAATTAGCAATTGATCTTACAAATAAAGGACTTATATCAATAAACCCATTTAACATTGAAAGATTTATTGATTCATTAACCCAATTGTATAGCAGTAATAACCAATAAAAAGAAAATTAATTTAAAGATTTGTTTTATTATCACACCCTTGATTGTTGGTAAATAATCCTCAGGGAAGAAAAATGGATAGCAATAAATAAAAAAACCAAAAACAGAAAATAACTAAAAATGTTCATAATCTCCATCATTGTAATAATTTTGTTGTACAAACAGTTAAATGAAATAAATGTTTTTTTCAATCATTATCCCAACTTATAATCGGGCAAGTTTTATTCAAAAGGCAATTGAATCTGCAATTAATCAAAATTTCAAGGATTTTGAAATAATTATTGTAGATGATGGGAGTATTGATAATACAGAAGAAACTGTTAAAAAAATAATTGATGAAAGAATCAGATACTTTAAAATTTCAAATAGCGAAAGGGCTGCCGCAAGAAATTATGGAGCGAAAAAGGCAAATGGAAAATTCTTGACTTTTTTAGATTCAGATGACCTTTTATATAACAACTATTTAAAAAATGCATTTGAATTGATCCAAAAAAATCCGCAAAATTCTTTTTTTCATTTGCCTTATGCCATTAAATCAAAAAACAATACAAAAAAAATATTTATTCCAAATCCTGATTCTCCACTATTTTTAGCTAAAGGGAATCCTTTAAGTTGTATTGGGATAATTGTTGAAAAGAATGCGTTTTTAGCAAAATTGTTTAACGAAAACAGGCTTTTATCAGGATCAGAAGATTGGGAATTATGGCTCAGGATTTTTTCTAAATATGGATTAATTACAGGAAATGACATTTCAGCTTGTTTGTTTAATCACAATGATAGGAGTGTTTTTAATTTCTCAGAAAAGGAATTAGTAACAAGAAAGGAATTGGCAATTAATTCTGCCTTTTCAGATATTGATGTTAAAAGAGTTTTTTCTCGTTATAGAAATACAATGGAAGCATATTGCGATTCATACATTGCGCTGCATTTAATGCTTTCTAAAAATAAAATAAGGGGATTGTTTTATTTATATAATTCAATAAAAATTTGTCCTGAAACAATCTTAACCAGAAGGTTTTTGGGAATATTAAAACACCTGATAATATCCTAACATATGTGTGGAATAACTGGATTTTATGCATTTAAGGGGAGCCTTCCGGAAGTTGATTTCAAAAAATTCAACGATCTGTTGATTCATCGGGGTCCTGATTCCCAAGGAGTTTTTTCCGATGATTCGATTTTTTTGGGTCATACCCGGTTAAGTATTCTTGATCTCTCAGCAAGTGGAAACCAGCCCATGACCTCGCATAATGGAAGGTTTGTGATGGTTTACAACGGTGAAATTTACAATTACAGGGATATTGCAAATGAAATAAAAACGCATACTTCACAAGAGGATACTATCCTTTTCAATTCATCCTCTGACACTGAAGTAATTCTGGAAGCTTTTGTTTTATGGGGCCCTGAATTTGTTCATAGATTAAATGGCATGTTTTCAATAGCAATCTATGACACCATTGATAAAGAATTATTTCTTTTCAGAGATCGGCTAGGAATAAAACCTCTTTATTACTGCTTACATGAAGATACAATTGTATTTTCCTCTGAATTAAAAGCTATTCAGTCCTTGGATTTTATCCCTAAAACACTTAACAAAGCAGCTATTTTCAATTTCCTCAATCTAGGTTACATCCCTGCTCCCCATTCCATTTACAATGAAATAAAAAAATTGCAATCCGGCTGTTATCTCAAAATAAATTCAGCAGGTTCCGAATCAATTAAGTACTGGAACCTATATTCTCAACTTACTGACGAGGTAATCCATGAGGAAAAAAAGGCTCTTATTTTATTGAGTGATCTTCTTGTAAGTTCGGTGCAATATCAATTAAAAAGCGATGTTCCGGTTGGAATTTTTTTAAGTGGTGGAATTGATTCAAGTTTAATAGCAGCTCAAGCAGCAGGTTTATCTTCCACTCAAATTAATACTTTTTCAATTGGTTTTGAAAACAATAAGAGCAATGAAACACCTTATGCCCGAAAAGTTGCCCAACAGCTTAAGACTTGCCATTCTGATCTGATTGTTTCTGAGAAAGAAGCATTTGGATATTTTGAAGAATTAACTTCAGTTTATGATGAACCTTTTTCTGATTCCTCTGCAATTCCGGCAATGATTATATCGAAATTAGCTAAAGGTTCAGTTACCGTAACACTTTCGGGAGAAGGGGGTGATGAATTGTTTTTTGGTTATGGCTCCTATAAATGGGCAGAAAGATTAGATAATTCAATAGTCCGAAATATAGGTAAGTCCTTATATCCTGTTCTAAATAAAACTAGTAACAATAGATTAAAGCGGGCTGTTAATCTATTTAATTATTCAAGTAATGCTCGAATTATGAGGCATATATTTTCTCAGGAGCAATATAATTTTTCAGATAAAGAGATTACTTCATTATTAGAAAAGAATTACAAAAACATTTCCTGGGACTTGAATGAAAACCCTTATATAAAACTAAATAAAAGGAAGTTGCAGGCATCTGAAAAACAAGCCTTATTTGATTTGGAATATTATCTGCAAGATGACCTTTTAACCAAGGTTGACAGGGCAAGCATGAAATATTCAGTTGAAACAAGGGTTCCTTTTCTTGATCATAGGGTTGTTGAATTTGCTTTAAATATTTCACCTGAATTGAAAATTAAAAATGGTGTTTCTAAATATTTATTAAAGGAAATATTGTATCAATACCTTCCTAAAGAACTATTTAACCGTCCAAAACAAGGGTTTTCTATTCCATTGGGAAAATGGTTGAAAGGGGGATTATTTAGTAATTTGATAGAAATGTATTTATCAGAAGAAACAGTGAAACATTTTGGTATTGTTAATCATCTTAAGGTAAAAGAGCTTATTTTTCGTTTTAAAAATGGGGAAGACTATTTGTACCAGAGGATTTGGTTACTTATTACCCTCCATAAGTGGTTAAAACAAAACCACAATTGAACAAAGAGTGAACTAAATTTCTTTAGTTTGGTTTTTTTGCCTTGAGATAAAAATCATTAAGAAGAAACAGACTTGCAACAAAAAATGGTATTGCCGGAATTTTCAATCGAACAAGGGAACCGAAATTGGATATGGATATGCCCACTGAAAATGCAAAGAAAAGGGAAAACAAAACTGCGAACAACATCAGGGGGTTTTTCCAGATTATACTAAAAAACCCTATAAATTTCAGCTTTATCAAAAGAAATATCGTCAGGAACATTATGTAGGTGTTCTCAAGAGCAGAAATTAACATAACAGGATTTCTAACATCTAACAATGTAGGCCGGAAATACGCTGCAAATAAAGCCTGGGGTGCTTTTAAAAACATACCTCCAATGCTTGCATCAAAATCGCCAATATCAAATGTATTACCCCCATAATAATCCTGTTTCATGTCATTCTGTGTAATGGTTGCTCTTTCCATAACACTATCCATGGCGTATAATCCAAGCAAATCACTCATTTGCAACAATGCGAAATACCCCATGGCTGAACCAATTAAAATCAAAAACGGGGATGTTAATGCAATCATTATTTTACTTTCAAATCTTGATGATATTTGATTAGACATCCAGATTAAACAACCTGGTAATAGCGCAAATAATATATAGGGTTTAATTGCTAAAATAAGCCAACTACTAATTACCAGAAAGACTATACTTTTTGCCAAATCTTCTCTTTTAATTACAGAGGTATAAAAGGCATATGTAAACCATCCAACGGCAGCTAAAGTTATTGTATCTTTTAATATGCCTGAACCCCAAAAAACAACTGAAGGAACAAACAAAATGGCAATAGCAAACTTTTTATACAGATGAGGAAATTCTGAACAAAAGACTTGATATAATTTCCAAATTCCAGTATAACACAACCAAGCCAATAAAAAGGAAGAAACTAAATAGCTTTTTAAGCCCAAAAAAACAAATGGAGTTAAAAATTTAACCACAAAAACAGCATGATAGTCACGTGGAGCATAAATAATATAACCAGTATCATAATTGAAGCATGCATTGGTTTCTATTGTATAACCAGTTGTAACAATTTCCCAAAAACAAGAGAAATTGAAATACATAAGATTAATCAGTGCCCTTGCAGAAAGAAAATAATTTAAAGTATCTCCCCCTGTATAATAAAAATTGTAAATAAGACCTAACATTAATGCCCCGAACAATTTTGCTAATAGCCCGGGGATGTAATATTGATAAATAGGATTGTGTTGATTTTTTTTTCTAATATACCAGGAAACAGCTAGAATTAAACCTAAATAAAAAGGCGTTAGTAAAACATCCCAAAAGGTAAAAACCATTTATTAATAATTTAAAGCTGTTTTTTCTACTAACAAATGTAATAGATTATTATTATTATTGTTCTTGATAATTATAAACGAATGAATATTCTCTATATTTCTTATGACGGGATGACAGACCAATTGGGTCAATCTCAAGTACTGCCATATCTTATGGGTTTGTCGGGAAAGGGATATAAAATAACTTTAATTAGCTGCGAGAAACCATCAACTTTTCAAAAAGGGAGAAAGAACATTGAATCAATTATTTCAAATAACATATTCTGGATTCCTATTCCCTATTCAAATAAATATCCGATATTTTCCCAAGCTTTAACATTTCTGAGTTTAAAAAAAAAGGTTTTTACCACCTATAAAAACCAAGGTTTTGATATTGTCCATTGCAGAAGTTATATGGTCTCTTTAATCGGTTTGGAATTGAAAAAAAAATATGGAACAAAATTCATATTTGATATGCGCGGATTTTGGGCAGATGAAAGATTGGAAGGGGATATTTGGAGGCTTTCAAATCCAATTCATAAATTCTTATATTATTATTTTAAAGAAAAAGAGAATGAATTTCTTGCTAATGCCGATCAAATAGTGAGTTTAACTCATGCTGCTAAAAGAGAAATACTGCAATGGGAAGGGTTAAACATCCCCTCAGAAAACATTTCAGTAATACCTTGCTGTACGGACCTCAATTTATTCTCAAATGATATAAATACTGAAAAATTCAAGGAATTCACTCTTACTTATCTTGGCTCATTAGGCACTTGGTATATGCTTACAGAGATGCTTGTTTTCTTTAAACATTTGTTGGTTTTTAAACCCCAGGCAAATTTTTTATTTATCACAAAAGATCCTGCTGAAAAAATTTTAATTAAAGCCAGGGAATTAAATATTCCAGAGCATTTAATAAGAATTAAACCTGCTGAGAGAAAAGAGGTTCCAGCTTTATTATCTAAAAGCCATGTTTCAATTTTTTTCATAAAACCAGTATTTTCAAAAAAAGCATCCTCACCAACAAAAATGGGAGAGATAATAGCTACAGGTATTCCATTGATTACAAATTCAGGAACCGGAGATATTGATGAAATAATTCAAGAAACAGGTTGTGGCATTGTTGTAAAAAGTTTTGAGGAAAATGAATTGAAAAAAGTTGCAGAAGAAATTGATTCACTTTTAGAAATCCCTGTTGAAAAGCTCAGAAGCACTGCTAAAGAATTGTTTTCTTTAGAAAAAGGAATCGAAACATATAACACCATTTACAAAAAGCTTGGCCTAAAATGAAAATCCTTTTTTTAACCCCCTACCCCGAAAAAGAGGCTCCTAGCCAAAGGTTCAGATTCGAGCAATACCTGGACTTTTTTGAGCAAAATGGAATTACCTGTAAAATTGAATCCTTTTTAAATAAAAAAACCTGGAGTGTTTTTTATTCTCCAGGAAATAAATTCATGAAAACATGGGGCGTTTGCATGGGAATTACAAAACGTTTTTTGCTCCTTTTTAAACTTCATCAATATGATTTGATTTTTATCCACAGGGAAACTTGTTTTATCGGTCCTGCCATTTTTGAAAAATGGTATGCTCATCTTTCCGATAAAAAAATTATCTATGATTTTGATGATTCCATCTGGCTTCATGATGTATCTGATGCCAACGAAAAACTTGGTTGGCTTAAATCACCTTCAAAAACAGCCCATATTATAAAATATTCAGGACATGTAATTGCAGGAAACAATTATTTAGCTTCTTATGCTAAAAAATTTAATGATAATGTAAGTGTTATTCCCACTACCATTGACACTTCTTACCATCATCCTTTTGTTCATGAGAATAAAAAAGGAATTACAATTGGTTGGACTGGATCTGAAACAACAGTAAGGCATTTTGAACTTATTATCCCCATACTTAAACGATTAAAGGAAAAATACGATCAAAAGGTAAATTTTCTTCTTATCTCAAATAAACCGTCAAAGACATCTGATTTAGAAATTGAATTTATTAAATGGTCTAAAGAAACAGAAATAGAGAATCTTTCAAAAATTGATATTGGAATAATGCCTTTACCTGACGATATGTGGGCAAAAGGTAAATGTGGTTTTAAGGGCCTGCAATATATGGCTCTTGAAATTCCTGCAGTAATGTCTCCTGTTGGTGTTAATGCTGAAATAATTGAAGATGGAGTAAACGGTTTCATTGCTTTAGATGATGTTCAATGGATTGAAAAACTATCTAAGCTTATCGAATCTGAAGAATTACGAAAAGAAATCGGAAGAAAAGGAAGAGAAACAGTAATCGAAAAATACTCGGTTGAATCACAAAAAGAGCGGTATTTGGAAGTATTTAATAAGGTTTTCAACCTGCCAAAAAAACTATAGAATTTCGAATTCAATTCCTATGTTGTTCTTTTTCAGGATGGTGTAGTTAAAAAAATTTTTTTAGCAATAACTAATTCAAGTAAAAGTGATTCAATTGGTTCTGAAAAATTAAGTGATTTTTTAATACAAAGCAAATGCAATCTTCTGAATCTTTTCTTTTCCAATAATTACCTTCCTTTGTTTTCCATTTTTTATTGAAGTATGTTCAATTAAGTATATCAACTTAATAAAAAGATTAAATTTGATAGATGAGAATTGAAAAAGAAAAAGTGGTTTTGATAGTTTTAATTTATGTGTATTTTTTATTACTGTTTCCAATTCTTTCGGTAATACTATTTATACAGTATGTAATGGAAATTGGGACAACCCAAATATATGGCAAGGTGGAACTTTACCTACAGCAGGAGACTCTATTTTTATCATTCACAAGGTTAAATTAACATCAAATCTTAGTTTGATCAACAATTTTTTGAGCATTTCAACTAACTCAGAGGTATGTGGACTTTTTACCCTTAATGTTGATGCTGGATCTTTTGTAATTATTAATGGGAGTGCTCGATTAAAAGGAGTTAGCATCTATGGTCAAGTGACTATCAATGGGTCCTTAGCGACAAATTCTCTTGCTGTGAATGGTTTACTAATTAATAATGGTATTTTAGTAAATGGTTGGAATGGCGTTTGTGCTGCTATAAGCAGTTCAACTATAAATGCAACGACTTGTAACAGTTATACTTCTCCTAGTGGTAATTATGTCTGGACTTCTTCAGGTATTTATATGGATACTATTTCAAGTTCTACTGGTTGTGATTCTATCCTAACTGTTAACCTGACGATCAATAATAGTAGTGTAACTGTTAATAAAATGGCTTGTAATAGCTACACTTCACCAAGTGGCAACTATATCTGGACTATTTCAGGCTCCTATATTGACACAATTCCTACTGCTTTTGGTTGTGATTCTGTCATCACTATAAACCTAACTATCAATGACAATAGTTCTGTGATTATAAATGAAACAGCTTGTGCCAGTTACTCCTCTCCTAGCGGTAATCATATTTGGACCTCCACAGGCTCTTATATTGATACTATTCCAAATAATTCAGGATGCGATTCTGTTATAACAATAAATCTAATTGTAATTGACAACAGTTTTGTGACCATTAATAAAACTGTTTGTGCCAACTACACTTCGCCAAGTAACAACTATTATTGGTCTTCTTCAGGTACTTATACTGATACTATTTCCAGTGCTTCCGGTTGTGATTCTATTATTACTGTCAACTTGACTATTAATAATGTCATTTCAACCATTAGCGTAACAGCCTGTGTCAGTTACACTTCTCCAAGTGGAAACTATATATGGACTACTTCTGGTACATTTACCGACACTATTCCAACTTCATTCGGTTGCGATTCTATCCTAATTATCAATCTGATTATTGATAATAGCCCTGTAACACTGAATGAAACGGCTTGTATAAGTTTTACTTCCCCAAGCGGAAACTATAGCTGGACATCTTCAGGAACTTATTTTGATACTATTCAAACTTCTTTAGGTTGTGATTCAATCCTAATAATCAATCTTATTATTAATAATAGCCCTGTAACAATATATAAAACGACCTGTATAAGTTTTACATCCCCAAGCGGAAGTTATACCTGGACAGCTTCAGGAACTTATTTTGATACTATTCCAACAGCTTTCGGTTGCGATTCAATTATAACTGTGGAACTTATAATTAGTGATGAGAATAAATATGATTTTCAAATACCTAATGTGTTTACACCTAATGATGATGGTATAAATGATACATTTATAATTAATTATGAAGGTGTTTTAATAAATTTAGATTTAAAAATTTATACTAGATGGGGAACCTTGATTTTTCAAGGTGGAATTGATGATTACTGGAAGGGCGATACTCCTTCGGGAAATAAATCTCCAGAAGGAGTATATTTTTATGTAGTACAATCTAAAATAGAGATTTGTGACGAAATAACTCCACATTTTTTTCAAGGCACAGTCTCTTTATTGCGATAATAATAACAAAAAAACAACTAATTAAAAAATTCTATTTTAGCATTACCTGAAAACAGGTGGCTTGAAGTGAGAACACATGCTTTTAATATTGAAGGCACCAGGGTTTGAAGAAATAAGCTCTGCTCGAGGGATTTTCGTTCCTATATGCTTGCTGTCCATATTGAAGTTTCATAATTTCATCCCCTAGCATCCTAACGGTTATATCGTATCATTCATGATGGTACTTCTCCCCTTTTAAAATACTCATGGCCCGGTACAATTGTTCAACAAAAAAAAGTCGAACCATTTGATGGGAAAAAGTCATTTTCGATAGGGATATTTTTTCATTTGCCCTATTGTAAACATCCTGTGAAAAACCAAAAGGACCGCCTGTTACAAACACAAATCTTTTTATTCCTGAATTCATTTTCTGATTTATGTAACCTGAAAAGTCAAGGGAGGAATAGTGTTTTCCATGTTCATCCAAAAGGACAACAATATCAGAAGAAGATAAATTTGCTAGTATCATCTCCCCCTCTTTTTTCTTTAATATATCAATTGAAAGGTTTTTAGCGTTTTTTATTACAGGTAGAATAAGTGTTTCAAAATTAATGTAATGCTTTAGCCTGTTTGTATAAATTAAAAAGCCTTGCTCCAGCCATTGTTCATCATTTTTTCCCACAACAATTAAAACTATATTCATTATATCAACTCAATATATTATTTTTGTACTTTCACAAAAGTAAAAGAAAACACAAGCTTTGGCTTAAAATTTGAGAAAAGAAAACGTTAAAACAGTCTTAATCATGAAAAACATTATTCTTATATCAATTTTATTTGTTTCTCATTTAACAATAAAAGCCCAAACCTTGAATTCTGAGGCTATTGCACAGGCTTTTAAATCTGGAAACGCGAAGGAACTATCCAAATATTTCAGTCCAAATGTTGAGCTTAAAGTTTTTAACAAGGAAGATGTTTACAGCAAAACACAAGCTGAAATCATAGTTAAGGATTTTTTTACAAAAAACCCTCCAAAAAATTATGTTGAAGTTCACAATGGAACCTCCAAGGCCGGAGCCCAATATATTATAGGACAACTCACTACAGCAAACGGAACCTTCAGAATCAATTATTTCCTTAAAAAAAGTAGCGATTCCTATTTTATTCAGGAACTTAGATTTGAAGAGGAATAAAATGGAGCATTTTTCTATTACGGATTTTATTAAACGTGCTTTTGAAGAAGATTCAGGGGATGGAGATCACACCTCTTTGGCATGTATTCCTTTTGAAGCAACTGGAAAAGCAAATCTTATTGTCAAGGAAGAAGGGATATTGGCAGGAATGGAACTTGCAGAACAAATATTCTTTTATGCTGATCAAAACATCCAGTTTATTCCCTATATAAAAGATGGAAGTATAATTAAACCAGGTGATATAGCGTTTTTAGTTATAGGAAAAACACAAGCTATTTTAAAAGCAGAGCGAATTGCTTTAAATTGCCTGCAAAGAATGAGTGGAATAGCAACTCAGACACGAAATATTGTCAATAAGCTTGAAGGCTTAAACACCCGCGTTTTAGATACCAGAAAAACCACACCGGGAATGCGTTATTTTGAAAAATTATCTGTTAAGGCCGGTGGAGGTGAAAATCACAGATTTGGCCTTTACGATATGATTATGATAAAAGACAACCATATTGATTATGCCGGAGGAATTAAACAGGCAATTGATTTAACACATAATTATTTAAAGAGGACAGGTAAAAATTTAAAAATCGAAATTGAAACCAGAAATTTAAATGAACTCCAACAGGTTTTAAATCAAGGAGGAATTGACAGAATAATGTTGGACAATTTTTCACCCTTGGATTTAAAAAAAGCCATTGCGATGATAAATAAAGAATATGAAACTGAAGCATCAGGAGGCATTACCGAAGAAACTATAAGGGATTATGCTTTATCAGGTGTTGATTACATTTCTATAGGTGCACTTACCCACCATATTAAGAGTCTTGATTTAAGCCTAAAGGCAATAAAATAAATGCAACAAAAAATTTTCAACTACCTAAAAGGCCTCAGAACAATTTCTGCTGCTATTGATTGGAGTAAACACCTAATCCTTCCTGGCTTTGACGGGACACCACTTTATTCTGTTATTAAGTTTTTTATTCAGGGTGTCAAAAAAAGTTCGCTAACAACCCGCGCCTCTGCTCTGGCTTTTAATTTCTTTATTGCCATTTTTCCAGGGCTCATATTTCTTTTCACACTAATTCCCTATATCCCCATTGATGATTTTCAAAATCAGTTGCTGCTTTTAATGAAAGACATTCTGCCTTACAATGCCTATGAATCAATTAAAATAACAATAGAAGATTTGGTACTCAGGCAAAGAGGAGGACTACTTTCCATTGGCTTTTTTCTTGCGGTTTATTTTGCCACCAATGGTTTTAGTTCAATGATTGATGCATTTAACAATTCCTTTTATATTGCTGAAACAAGAAGTACACTCATGCAATTTATTATTTCTGTTGCCCTTGTTTTTATTATTACGATATTAATCTTAATTGCCATTACCTTCATTGTTTTCAGCAGTTTAACTTTAAATTACCTATTAGAGAAGGGAATTTTACAGGATAACTACCATGTATCCTTGCTACATATAGGAAAATGGCTTGTAATTGTAGCCTTACTTTTCTTTTGTTTCTCCTTTATGTATTATATTGGACCGAGCAAAAAATCAAAGTTTAGATTTATTTCTGCAGGCTCCTCACTTTCCACCCTGCTTTCTATACTCACTTCTATTGGTTTTGCCTATTATGTCAATAATTTCGGACAGTACAATAAACTTTACGGTTCTATCGGAACCATTATTGTTATCCTCCTTTGGATGCAGTTTAATTCACTTATCCTGCTTATTGGTTTTGAATTGAATGCCAGCATTAAACAAGGAAGGTTAGATAGGGAGGAATAATGTATTAATTTCCCTTTATTTTACTCTATTATACCATTTCCAGGTATAATATACAGTATTTTATTTCTTTTCTTTTTGTTTTCCCTTAGATAAAAAAAAAAATTAACTTCGCCTCTGTAAATATCTTAACCCACAGGCATAATGAAGAAAATTTTACTATCCTTAGCTATAATAATAATCTTTCATACAAGTGTTTTCTCACAAACTTACGATGCCCTTCAGCCTCCTAACACTTACAGGAATGCTGACAATCCTTATTATTGGCAGAATCGAAAACCTCACCCAACATACTGGCAACAGGATGTACATTATACCATTAAGGCCAATATTGATGAGAAAACAGATATAATTACTGCTGTTGAAGAATTGGTATATTGGAATAATTCTCCGGACGAACTTAATTTTGTTTTTTTTCATCTTTTTCAAAATGCATTTCAGCCTGATTCTTATTATGATAAACTTCACAAGGAAAATAAGGTAAATCCCAAATATGGCAAATACGAAAGCCAGAGGTTAGGCACCCAAATATCGAAAATTACTGTTGATGGCAAGGAGGTTAAAACCGAATTGGATAATACAGTTTTGAAAGTTTATTTGCCAAAAGGTTTAAAAAGTGGAGAATCAATAAAGTTTAATATTGATTTTAAAACCTATTTCGACAAGGGAGGGGATGTAAGAAGAAGGATGAAAATATTTAATGCTTATGGTTACAAGCACTATGACGGAGTGCATTGGTATCCCCGAATTTCTGTTTATGATAATAAATTTGGCTGGTCGCCCGATCAACATTTAGGTAGGGAGTTTTATGGAAACTTTGGAACCTATGATGTTGAACTTACTTTTGCCAATAATTTTATTTTAGATGCCACTGGTAATTTAATAAACAGGAATGAAGTTCTTCCTTCCGAATTGCTTAAAAAGTTAGATATCCGGAATTTTAAGGATAAACCACTTTATGAAACTCCTTCAGTGATTATTCCATACGACAGCACCATAAGAAAGACCTGGAAGTTTCATGCTGAAAACGTTCATGATTTTGCTTTTACCTCTGACCCAACTTATAGAATAGGTGAAGCTGAATGGAATGGTATAAAAACTATTGCACTTGCCCAGGAGCCCCATGCATCCAGATGGCAGAATGCAGCAGAATTTGCAGCCAAAGTTATACAGGTTTATTCTGAGGATATTGGAATGTATGCCTATCCTAAAATGATTGTAGCTGATGCACAGGATGGAATGGAATATCCTATGTTGACTTTAGATGGAGGATTCGAACCTGATAATCATGGTTTATTGGCTCATGAAATAGCCCATAACTGGTTTTATGGCATGGTTGCAAGTAATGAAACCTACAGGGCTTTCATGGATGAGGGCTTTACTCAATTTCTAACCTCATGGAGCTTAAGGCGAATCGAGGGGGAGGAAATGACACTTTCGCCCCCAGCATCTCCTTATGTTAGAAAATTCAAGGAGCCAGCAAACACAATGGACAGAAATGTATATTCAGGTTATATGGCAGATGCCATACTTACATCTGATGATGCTTGCTTAAATACACATTCTGATCAATTTGGCGGAGCTTTAAGGCACGGTGGAGGATACAGGCAAGTATATTATAAAACAGCCACCATGCTTTACAACCTGCAATATGTTTTAGGGGATAGCTTGTTTTGGAATGCTATGCAACATTATTTTAACCAATGGAAATTTGCTCACCCCTATCCTGAGGACTTTCGTAATTCAATTATTAATTATACTAAAGTGGATTTGAACTGGTTTTTTGACCAGTGGTTAGAAACCACAAAAAAGATTGATTACAAAGTAAAATCTATAAAAAAGGGAGATGGGAAAGACAACTACCTGATTACTTTTAAAAGAAAAGAGAGGATGCAAATGCCTTTAGACTTTGATGTAATTGCAAAAAACGACTCTGTTTATAGTTTTCACATTCCTAATAATTGGTTTGAAAAGCAAACTACTGCTACAATTCTCCCCAGATGGATTGGATGGGATATATTACAACCAAATTACACAGCGCAGGTAAGTATTCCATGGGGAATAAAAAATATAGTAATTGATCCTACAGAAAGACTTGCAGATGTTTATATGCTAAACAACAGCAAAAAAACTCCTGTTTCTTTAAAACTTGATCATAAGATATACAATGCTCCGAGTTGGAAAAAATATGAACTTTTTGCTCGTCCGGATGTATGGTACAATGGTTATGACGGAATAAAAGCGGGTTTTCATGTAAACGGAAATTATTTTAATAAACATCATATTTTTGATTTGTCTGCCTGGTATAATACTGGCATTTTACAAAATCAGCAAATGGCCAGCCCTGCACCAAATGATTATGATTTAATTAATTTTCGTTTATCTTATAAAACTTCAATTGACAAATTAATTAAGAAAAGCAATTTCTTTTTGTCTGCTCGCTCCCTTGATGGTTTACGCATGCTTACCACTGGTGTTGAAAGATTTAACAAGCATGGGAACAACAGGGTTTATAGCTATTTTAAAACAATGGTAAGGCCTGATACAAGTGATACTTATTACCTTTTATTTCCAAATGAATGGATTCCTAATAAATTCAATAACACCATTAATTTTGGAATGGATCACAACTACTTTTATCAGAAAGGTAAAGGAATGATCAATTTGAATTTAAAAAGCTCGGCTTTTGGGGATTATGATTATTCTATACTCTCCTTAAATGTGGTAAACTACAACAAATTGGGAAAATTTGATATAAACACAAGGACTTTTGCTCAGTTTGGCGCAGCAAGATCATTGCCCAGAGAATCTGCCTTGTATTTATACGGTGCTAATCCTGAAGAATTAATGGAAAATAAATATACGCGTTCGGCAGGCATTTTCCCTCCCGAATGGGGTGGATTCGGAGTAACTACGAATCACTTCCATCATGGTGGCGGATTGAACCTGAGAGGATATTCCGGATATGTTGCTCCTGCAATAAATAATGAAACGGATTTAGTTTTGGCATACAAAGGACTTACAGGTGCGGCATTCAATATTGAAATTGAATTTGATAGATTAATTGCACTTATGCCAAGAAGGTTAAGAAATACTTTTAAAATTGATTCATATCTTTTTGCTGATGCTGGAGTGATTAATACAAACTTGCCGGGAGAAAGGCTTAGGTTTGATTACCTTAGAGCTGATGCAGGAATTGGCACAGCCCTTACTATTAAAAAATGGGGACCACTGCAAATGGTAAACCCTTTGACCATTCGCTTTGACGTTCCTTTCTTTATTAATAGAACTCCTGCAGTTGATCCAGAACCAATTGAACCTTTAGACTACATTCGATTTAGATGGGTAATTGCTGTGAGCAGGGCTTTTTAAATTATTTTATTTCTCAACAAAAGTAGCTCAAAACTCCTTTTACCATTGAGCATTTAAAATATGACAATTAAATGACAAAAACAGTTTTTGTTATTTCACTAAAGCTGCAAAATACAGCACCAAATCTGGAAATACAGTAACAAGAGCAAGGGTTAAAACCAGGCAAAGCATAAATGGAAGAGAAGCTGTTACAACCTGATTAAAGGGCTTATTGAATAAACCACTGGAAACAAAAAGATTAATTCCTATTGGAGGTGTCATATAGCCTATTTCAAGGGCGAGAATAAAAATAATACCCAAATGAATCAGGTCAACATCATAAAACAAGGCTGTTGGAACAAGTAAAGGGGCAAGAATAAGTATAGCGGAAATTACATCCATAAATAGTCCTGCTATTAAAAGAACCAAAATTGTAAGAAACAGGAACATGTATTTAGAAGTAACCATTTCAGTCATAAAATCAACAAGCATGAATGGAATATCCTGAAGGGTGAGAAAATAGTTAAAGACAGTTGCCATGGCAATTATTATAAAAATAATTCCAAGAACAATAACAGAATCATAAAGAGTTTGAACTAAATCCTTAATTTTCATTTCTCTAAACACGAACATTTCTATAATAATGGCATAAACTGCAGCTACTGCAGCGGCCTCGGTAACGGTATAAATTCCAGCATAAATACCACCAAGAATAATTACAGGCATCATAATAGCCGGTATTCCCTTGGCAAAACTAACAGCAGCAAGCCTTGCAGAAAACTTTACCGTAGGCAGATTAAGCTTAAATCCATAATAAAGACACATAATCATCAATAATACCCCTGCAATTGCACCAGGAACAATACCTGCTATGAATAATTTATTTACGTTGGCACCGGTTACCATAGCAAAAACAATAAGCGGAATGCTTGGGGGAATGAGTATACCAAGGGAACCTGAAACAGTTAATGCTCCCAGTGAAAGATTTTCGGGATAACCATTTTTTATTAATGCTGGGTACATAATTGTTCCAATTGCAATTAGGGTTACTGGGGAAGAACCGGAAATGGCGGCAAAAAATATACAAGCAATCACGCTGGCAACAGCTAAACCACCCTTCATCCATCCAAAAGTGCTTAAGGCTAAATCGATCAATCGCCCTGCTATTACTCCTCGCGCCATGATGGCCCCGGCAAAAACATACAAAGGAATTGCCAGTAACGCTGATTTATTTACTGAATCAAACATAGTTTTGGTTACAGCAAACATTGGGATATCAATATAAAGGTAAAAAAGCAGCAGGGAAATTCCACCAATGACTAAAAACAACTGGGCGCCTAAAAAAACCAGCACCAATAGGGCAACTAAAACAATTAGCAGTTCCATCAAATCATTTGTTTTTGAACTATTTCTTCTTCCTGTCTTCGCCCGGAATATACATCATACCATAAAAGACTTGAAAAGGCATATCGAATAGCAGAAAGCAAAAAACTAAGCGGTACAATGAGTATTATCCACCATATTGGAATACCCAGAACAACATCAATATCGTTCATCTCTTTACTAATTTGCATGTATTCATAGGAAAGTAAGCAAATAATAAAAAGGAAAACTGAAGCCAAAAAACAAGTAACAATATTCATTAAATATTTTGTTTTAGGCTTTACTTTGGCTTTTATAAATTCAATTTCAACATGGCGTAATTTGGATGTCGCAATTTGAAATCCAATAAAACCCAGCCATACCATCAGATAAGTAGCAAGTCGGTCAACACCGAATAAGGGTTCTTTTAATGCATACCGGGAAACAGTACCGGCAAAAACTATAACTACAATGGCAGTAATAACAGCAACAGCAAAATATTTTTCGAAAATTTCAAATTTTGCATTCGCTTTCAGGTAATAACCTGTTAAGGACATATATTCTATTTTTTAGATTGCCTGTATTTCTGAATTTCATTGTTCATGCGTTGCATAATACCTGTTCCAATCTTTTTTTCCATAATAGCATAAACGGGCTTTGTTGCTTTTTTAAACTCCTCTCTTTGGGCATCAGTAAGCCTGATTAACTTAACTCCTGAAATCTCCTCCATTGAGTTTACCATTTCTGCATCATCATCACGCACATATTTATTTGATCTTTTTTGAAGGTTTACTTTTGCAGCAGAGGCAATAATTGCAGTTTGAGCATGTGGGGGAAGTTTATCATAGAACTTCTTTGATATTACAATAGCACCTGGTTGATAAATATGATTGGATAAAGTAAAATGTTTGCTTGCAGTTGTCCAGCCTGTAGATATTGAAAAAATCGGTGTTTGATCAAAACCATCAACCATTCCTGACTTTAAAGAAACGAGAACATCCGGAGTTGAAATTGGCACAGGGGTAGCTCCAAGTGACTTGTAAAAATTAATATAAACATCTGATTCCTGGGAACGCATTTTTAATCCTTTCAAATCCTCAGGTTTTGTTATTGGTTTATGGCGTGTTCCAAAACTCCTCCAACCGTTGGATCCCCACATTACCAGCATGAGGCCTTTTTTTTCTAAAATATCAGACATGGGCTTGAACATTGCGTCCATTACATGGTCAGCTTCTGCATCAGATTCAAAAAGAAAAGGCAGTTCAAACACTTGTAATTCTGGAATTCCTAGAGCTTCTGCAAGGGCTGCGGTTGTAAATCCTCCAGCCTCAAGTGTGCCCATTGCTACACTTTTTATCATTTCAACCTCGCCTCCAAGCTGTCCACCTAAATAGGTTTTAAACTTTAAAGCCCCTTGGGCTTTACCCTCTGCATAAGTGATGTATTCATTCAAACCGGTTTCCCAGGGACTATCCTTGGGAATTACACTTCCGAATTTAACTTTGAATTCTTGGGTTGTAAAAACAACAACAACTATTAGGGCCAGGAATGTTTTCATAAACAAATAGTATTAAATAATTAATTTGAGAATAAGCAATTTTGAAATTCTCATTGCTTTTTCACTTATTCAAACAAACTTTTTTCATCTTTCAAAAGTCTTTCAGCCTTGATTTTTGCAATTGTATTTTCCGCATAAATAGCTGGATAGCCCGAAATATCAGCCGACACCACATCATTTAGCAATTTTTTAAACAACTCGCGATCCTTTATTTTGGCATGTGTGCAATAGGCTTCTGCAAATAGAATCTTTGTTTCCAAATATTCAGGAGATGCAGCAATCGCTTTTTCAAACATTTCTTTGGCTTTAATGGGATCCTGATCACCCGTTATAGTTGGGACTAAGGCATAATAACCCCCAAAAAAACGGTAAGAACCTCCGTAAAAATAGTCCGGATCCAATTCAGTTACTCTATCCCATAAATATCTAACTCTGGCCTTAGATGCCACTTTCTTAGTAAAAGGCGCAAACTTAGCCCATTTGGCTATATTTGCAGCAGTCCAATAAATAGCATCCAGATTTTCTTTGGTTACCAATTTAATTGCATCTTCCTCCTTTTTTGAAAGGTTAAAAGATTTGGCAAACATTTCAACTTGATTCATTGCTACCTCCCCAGCTTTAACGCCCTTGTCATATATTTCCAATTTTTGAACATTGTTTTCAGCATGTTCTCCTAAAAAGTAGTAAGCTCTGGATAATAAAACAGAAAGTTCATAATCATTTCCTTTTAATAAAATATCTTCAATTAAACGGATAGATTCCTCCAATTTAATTTTATCCTGTCTCTGGTTGAATAGCTCAAAGGCTTTAGCTTTGTTTGGATTATCATTTGGATTAGCCTTAGTTGGAGAATGATTTAAGGAAATCAATAAAACTAGTGTCAGAAAAATACTTTTTAAATGCATATTTGTTTGTTTTTTTTATTCAGGGTTAAAATTAATAATTAAATTTTAAAGTTAAAAGTTTAAAAAAAACGAGGCTTTATCTAAAAAAAGACTTGACAGTGTCGTTTAACTCCTTATCCACTTTCCAAAAGAACGCAAGTAGAACATAAATCAGTGTAACAAGAATAGATTTATATATTATTGTTAAAACAGCATTGGAATAAAAAGGAAGAAAATACCCAATAAAAAATACAAGGAAAATAATGCTCAAAACCTTAAGCGAGCTAAAATCAAAGGGTTGCATTTTAAATTGCTTCCAAATAAACAAATATTTTAAAAGATTGTAAATAAAACTGGAAATGGCAGTAGCCAATGCCGCTCCTTCAATACCCAAAATTGGAATTAAAACAACATTGCTTACAAAGGCAATTACAACCAATAATATCAACAGGAAAGCACCAAATTTATATTTGTCAGAATTGAAAATAATTGCAGTATTTGAACCTCCTGCCATTGTGAAAAAAGTGCCTATGCTTATAATGAGTACAACCATTCCCCCTTGTGCAAAATCAGCAGGAAGCAAAGAAAGCAGGGAACTAATATTTATATTTATTCCTATAAATAGCAATCCTCCCGCTAAAAGCATATAACGGGAGGATTTATAATAGATTTCCTGAATTTCTATTCGATTATTAACTGACAAGGCTTGTGATATTTTTGTTCCGGCTATTTTATCCAAAGCGAAAAGAGGTGCTTCTATTACTGTGGGTATAAAAGCTGCTATGGTATATATACCAACTGCCGTTAAAGGCAAAAAACGAGCAATCATTATGCTATCCAGGTATTTCAGTCCTAGAGAAGCTATTGAGGCAAAAGAGAGTAGAAATCCATATTGTAAAATCTCATTTAAGTTTTGACTTTTAACCATTTTAAAGTCAACTTTAAAACCGGGTTTGTCAATAATAAAAATGTAAATAAGCAGCAGTATTAACTGCAAGCCATAAACAAATACAAAACAAAAAACAAACTGCTCTAGGTTAAGTAGTTTAATAAAATAGGCTGCTATTACAAGAATTGTGAAAATTCTAGAAACAACATCATTGAGTACGGATGGAAAGGTGGTTCGAAACAATGAAAAAGCATAAATATTAAGCACATTTATTAATCCCAGGAACAGCGACAATGGGAATATATAATCAAAAAATTCAACAAAAAGGGCTGATTGATCAATGTACTGACCAATAAAAAAATCTCTGGAAAGATAGAGTGCAGCTGTGATTATTAAAAAACCGGCAACCGGAAAAAGCAACATAAAACCAAAATAGCCATGGTGTTTTTTCTCTGCATTCCTGAATTTAGGAAAATATTTAACAGTTATATTTCCAATGCCAAGTGGAAGAAACACAGCAATAAGGGAAGAGAAAGAAAACAAAACGCGTGTTAAGCCTATTTCTTCTGTTGTTAAAAATAGGGGCTGGAAAACAAGTAAGTTTGCAAAGCCCAGGATTATTCCAAAATAAGTAACTATTGTGTTCTGTATTCCTTGTTTTTTTATTATTCCCACAGTTCTTTTACAATTTTTTCTTACAATTGTAGTAATTATTTCCGAAGCAGTTAACTAAATGAAACAACTTATTCTTTCTTTTTTCAAATTCTATTTCAGGCATTTCCCAATTCGAAAAGGAAAAATACCTATTTTAAACCTATTAGACAGGCTTTCATTAACAAAGAACGTGTCTGCAACTGTGAAATTTGACGATAATATAAATGTAAATGTAAATCTGAATGATTGGATTCAAAAGCAAATTTATTTTTTTGGAATTTATGAGATTGAAAAAACCGAAACTTATTTTTGGAAAAAAATAATAAAACCAGGGTTTATAATCCTTGATATTGGAGCTAATATAGGATACTATAGTCTCCTTGCCTCAAAACTAACTGGAATACAAGGAAAAATATATTCATTTGAACCAGTGAAAGCAACTTTCAATAAGTTATTAAACAATATCCAGCTAAATAATTTCCAAAACATTTTTATAAATAACATTGCCATTTCTGATATTGAAGGCGAAATTGAACTATTCGTTGCTGATGATTTAAATACCGGAACTTCAAGCATTACCCTCCACCACAATTTTTCGGGTCAAAAAGAAATTGCAAAATCTTTGCCCTTAGACTCATTTGTTCAAAGCAATAAAGAAATTCATAAAATAGACTTAATCAAAATAGATGTTGAAGGAAGTGAATTTCATGTATTAAAGGGGATGAAATATGTATTATCAGAATTCCAGCCATTCATTTTAATTGAAATATTGGATGAAAAGCTGAATTTAGTAAACACGAATAAGGAAGAAGTATATGCTTACATGGAAAAATTTAACTATTTCCCTTTTGAGATAATCTCTTCAGATAAGGTTAAACCAATACTTGTTCCAAAAGAAGGTGGACTTCTATTATTCAAACACGCAAAAAAGGATTTACCTGCCGGCATCATAATAGAGAAATAATGCATGTACTTATAATTGCAAATGCATATCCTGACCAGAAGAGCAATTTGCCTGGAATATTTATTGAACAACAAGCCATTGCCCTTAAAGAAAAAGAAATTAAAATTGGGGTAATTACCGTAGAACTTAAGAAGCTAAACAAGATAGTAAAACAGCCATTTCTGGCAAAATCAGAAGAAACAGTTTATACAAGGGAAGATATTCCGGTTTTTAAAAAATCAGCATTAAATTTAACTCCATTTCTTCACTACTTTCCTAAATATTATATTCCATTAAATTCATTAAAACTTTTTGAAAAATATATTGAAAAGTATGGTAAACCTCAATTAATTCATGCTCATTTTGGGCTATGGTCAGGCTATGCAGCAATGAAAATACATGAAAAATATAAAATACCCTATATTATCACTGAGCACACCTCCTATTTTGTAGAAAAAAAATACAATGGATATGAATTAAGGGCCATATCAAAAGCCTATGATAAATCATCTGCAATAATAACAGTGAGCTCTGCTTTAAAAAAGGAAGTGATTAAAAACACACATAATAAAGAAGTAAGGATTATTCCAAATATGATTGATACTAGTTTTTTTAAACCTGATTATTCCGTAATCAAAGAAGATATGATTTTCAGTTTGGGAAACTTAATAAAAACAAAAGGGCAAGATATTCTAATAAAAGCATTTGCATTAATTGCTCCTGCAATTCCTTCATACAAACTAGTTATAGGAGGCGATGGGCCTGAGAAAGAAAATTTAATTGAATTAGCTACTCAGTTAGCTATACAAGAAAAAATAATTTTCCCAGGCAATTTAACCAGAATAGAAATTAGAAATTACTTACACAAATCAAAATGTTTTGCATTACCCAGTAAATTCGAAACATTTGGCATTGTTTATATGGAAGCCATTGCTTGTGGTGTACCTGTTGTAGCTACAAAATGTGGGGGACCAGAGGATTTCATTAACCAAAACAATGGAATTCTTTGTGAGACAGACAATATAGAAGAAATTGCCCATGCCATGAAAAGCATTTTAATGAATTTAAATTCCTACAATTTAACAGAAATGCACAGTTTTGTAAATCGAAATTATTCAAAGGAAAACATAAGTCAAATGCTAGTGAACTTATACCAAGAAAAGATTAAGGGTTAAGCGTTTATTTTGAATGTGAATATTACTCTTCTGATTTAATATTCAAAATCTGTAATTAGTCTCAGAAACTATCTAAGCAATAATTAATTATTCTTCAACCACATATTCAAAACAACTATACGCCAAACTAGTTTAGCTTTGGAATTGTCACCATCTTTATACCTTTTAATGGTTTCATAAAGACCTTTCCTTGAAAACCAATATTCAAGTTTGGAGAAATCTTCATCCAGCAAATGCTTCAAGGGGCCCCTTAACCATTTGTTTTCCCCTGGGGTTACAAAACCTTTTTTATCTTTTCTGTCTCGAATGGCATCCGGCAAAACTCCACTTAATGATTTCCGTAGAATATATTTTGTTTCTGCACCCCTAATCCTATCTTCCAATGGAAGTGAAAAGCCATATTCTACCAGTCTATGATCAAGGAATGGAACTCTTGATTCCAATGAAAAGGCCATTGAATTTCGATCTTCATAATGTAACAGAGATGGAAGGCTGGTTGAAAAAAGCAGATTATAAAAAAAATTGTCGATTTTATTTGGGTGTGCATCCAAAAGATCAATTATTCCACTCATATCTTTGAATTTACTATTCAATAAAGATTTGATTCGGTTTAATTCAAAATTAAAAACACCAGCTTCATTATGACTGGAGGTGTAAATGGATTTCAACAAAGTCATTGCAACTTCTTTGCCTGACAACCCATGTTCTTTTTTATGCAACTGAAGAAGCTTAATGGCTTTGAAAAACTCTCTATTATGGAAATGACTTCCAATAATCCGGTTAAAAGTATGCATATAACCCCCTAGGTACTCATCAGCCCCCTGCCCATCAAGCAAAACAGTAACCTTATTTTGTTTTGCAAGATTCATTACAAAATATTGTGATATCGCTGATGAGCCTGAAATTGGCGCATCCTGATGGAATAAAACCTTATTAAGGGCATCGGCCAGTTCATCATCTTTTGGAGAATAATAATAGGGCTCAATATTTTTATACTTTTTTACTAGTTCGTAAACAAAAGGTCTTTCATCAACCGCACCTGAACCTTCATAAAATATATTGAACGCTTTAATGTTTTTTTCAGGAAACATTTTGGCTGCCACAGACACTATGGAAGAACTATCAATCCCTCCACTCAGTGCTGCCCCAACTTCAACATCACTTCTGAAATGCATTTTTATAGAATCTTCAAAAAGGGATTTAAATTTTTCTTTTCTTCCTTCAAAATTGTCTTCAGAAATTATTTGCTTTTGTGATAAATCCCAGTATCGTTTAATTTCTACTTTGCCGTTTTTGAAAATCAGATTTGATGCTTCTGGCAAGGATTTTACTGATTCATAAAAGGTCTCATTCTTATAATCAACCCAACCTAATTGTAAAAGGCGAATTACCTGTCTGTTATTTATCTGGCCATCAAATAATGGGGATTTTTTAATTGCTTTTACTTCAGATGCAAAATAAAAAGCACCGGCTCCGGAAACATAATAAAAAGGCTTAATCCCAAACCTATCCCTTGAACAAAAAAGCACCCTTCTTACTTTATCCCAAATTGCAAAGGCCCACATTCCCATGAATTTTTGAACACAATCTTCTCCCCAGGCTTTATATGCTGCAAGAATTACTTCAGTGTCGGAATGTGTAGAGAATTTATAGCCAAGGCTTAAAAGCTCCTCTTTAATCTCCAGGTAATTGTAAATTTCTCCATTGAAAGAAATTACATAATCCTCATAATGTAAGGGTTGATTAGAGTTTTCGGTAAGATCAATAATACTTAGTCGGTTATGACCTTGAGTTACGGGAAACTCGCTCCAATGACCACTGAAATCAGGGCCACGGTGAGCTATAGTCATAAGCATTTCTTTAATAAGATGATCTGCTTTTGAAGTGCTTAAGGAAGTATCAATAAAGCCTGCTATTCCGCACATAATTATTTTTTAATGATTTTAGCCAAACTAGCTGTTAAATTTTTTCTTGAAAACTTCAAATAGTGTTGTTTCCTTGTTTCGCCTCCACTTTTTAAAAGCCAGTATTGATAGTGTTTTTGAAGCAATTGCTCCATTTTTTTTTGTTCATCATAATCAACTACTTCTCCTGCATCACAATCATTTATAATTTTAGCTGCATCTCCATTCTTAGGGGCTGTGCAAATAATTGGCCTCTGACTTGCAAGATATTCAAATAATTTTCCAGTTAAAATTCCTTTATTGTTCTCTACATCAGGAATAGACAGGAACAATACAGCTGCTTTATGCATAATTTCAATGGATCCTGAATGGCTAATATATCCTTTAAACTCTGTGATTGATTTTATTCCTGCCTTTTCTGCCTCTTCAACCACATCCGGGTCTGGGCTTCCTGCCAGTATAAATTTTATTTTTCCATTAGTTGAATCTGCTAAATTTTTTATTGCTTTAAAAAATGCTTGTGGCCTATATTTTAAGGTCATTGAACCTGTATAGGCTATTGTAAAATATTCATTATCCTCCTTTTGGCCTGCTGTAAAATCTTCGGCATCAAAGCCATTTGGAATAACTACAATATTTAAGGGATCAATTTTCTTGTCTTTTTCTGTAAAAATCCTTTTAATATCTTCACTTACCACAATTACCTTATCAGCATTCAATAAAACCTTTTTCTCAAAAGCTGCATCTATTTTCCTGGCAATTGCTGTATGGTTAAGCTCCTTGTAAAAGTAGATGTCGGTCCAGGGATCGCGCATATCGGCAATCCAATTAATGTTAAATTTCTTTTTTAAATAAAGACCAACAAGTTGTGTTGAATGAGGAGGAGATGTAGTTATAACAGTGTCAATTCCTTCATTTACTATAATTTCAGAAGCTTTCTTAATCACATATTTATTCCAACCACGTCTTGCATCTGGAATAAACAAGTTTCCCCTTATGAATCGAAAAAAATTAGATTTAAATCCTGCTTTCCCTTCATTGGCAAACCCTCCAAAAGGAATTTCTTTTTTTCCTGAAATTTTTTTGTAAATCTCGAAGGGTTCAAATGTTTTTGTTTTAACTATTCTTAATGAAGGAGAAATCTCTTGTGTTAATTTATGATCCACTAATGCATAAGAAGCTTCATTTTCATCTACTGTAAGCACAATTGGCTCAATTTGAAATTCAGGAAGATACTTTACAAACTTCAGCCACCTTTGAACTCCCGCTCCCCCACTTGGTGGCCAATAATATGTAATTACAAGGACTTTCTTCACACTTTTATTTTAGCTGTTGCTTGTTTTTCTTTCTCCGCATTATCCCTTAAATGATCATTTTTTATTTTTGCTCCATTTTTCTGTTCACTATATAATGCAAATCCAATAAATAAAAAGGCAAAAATAGAACCTGCAAGAGCTATTCTTTCTCCTACAATATAAGATGCAGGTTCAAATTTAAATTCAATTTTATGCTTTCCTTCAGGAACCCTCAATGCCCTTAATACATAATTAGCCCGAATATGATCTACGAGTTTATCATCAATATAGGCATTCCAGCCTTTATCGTAATAAACTTCAGAAAATACGGCCAGTTGTTCAGCAGATGTTGTGGATTCATAGGATAAATAATTGGGCTGGTATTTTGTTAATTTAATACTTCCTTCATCTTTATTTTTCAATTGCAAACCCTTAAGGTATGCATCAAAACGCTGATCAACTATCGCAACCTCAGAGGGCGTAAAGGAAGATAATGCGGTAATTTCAGAATCTGCATTTGCTACCATTTCATACTCATTTACAAACCATGCATTCCCTAAAGGTGCTGGATTTTTTTGCGCCACAGGACGTTTATCCTGTCCAGGAACAATAAAATATTTAGTGTTTAACATGTTAATAACATCCATATTGTTTTGACTTAAATGATATTCAATTAACTCCTGGTATCTTTTAAGCTTTGCTCCATGATAACCTCCTACCGATTTGTGAAAATAAGAAGTAGCTGCATCGTTAAATGTACTTGTAGTAACATTTAAAACTCTGTAATGAGGATCAGGATCTTGTAATATCTGCAAATCGGCCTCACTTGGTTCAAAGGTCTGTGCTCTTACATTTTTACGCGTAAAATTATCCTCATTCATATAGCGCTTGGCAACTGTCCATTGGTCAATTGTAATAAGGGCAAGCAATCCTGATAGCATATATAAGCTTTTTAATTGGCCGCGCGAAAACAACCATACTAACAAAGCACTTAAAGAAATGAAAATCCCACTTCTAGCAGCATCAGAGGTAAAAATGCTTTTTCTTGCTGATTCTAAATTATCCAACAGGAGATTTGCCTGGTCAGCTGGCCATTTGTTGGAAATTAACTGTTGCATAAGGTTAGCATTCTCCCCTTCTTTGAAAAAATCATTAAACATTCCTGGCATAAAATACATAAGGAATGACAAACCACCTGTTAGTCCGAATGCCACTAAAAATTGTTTTTGCTTTTCCTTAATAATAGCTGGCTGTTCCATTATTTTTTTAATGGCAAGAAACCCCAATAATGGCATGGCAATTTGAGCAATTACAAGGGTCATGGAAACTGCTCTGAATTTATTATATCCTGGGACAAAATCCAGAAAAAAATCAGTTAAAGGCATAAAGTTTTTTCCCCATGCTAACATAACTGAAAGCAAAGTGGCAATCAACAACCACCATTTTAGATGGCCCTGAACAATAAAAAGACCCAGTATAAATAAGAAACAAACAATAGCTCCAAAATAAACGGGGCCTGAAGTAAAGGGTTGATCTCCGAAATACCTATCCATCCCGGAAACATATTGCTTCATTTGTGGATCTACAACTTTCATCACACTTTTATCATTTCCTATTTGTCCACTTCCCCCACCTTTGAAATTAGGCACCATAAGAGTCATTGTTTCTCCAATTCCATAGCTCCATTGGGTTGCATAATCTTTGTCAAGACCGGAGGTTTTAACATCCGCATTTAATGTTAATTCTGATTTACCTCTAATTGTTTCTTTTCCATATTCCCATGTCATTAATAAGGAGGTTATATTTGGTAAAACTCCAATAACAGCAGCAATAAAAAGAAAAGACACTGCTTTAAAATAATGTTTGTACGTTTTTTCCTTAATGTTTTTAACTGTTTCAACAATGCCAAAAACCAACAACAAAACAAGGGTATAATAAGTAATTTGCAAATGATTTGCATTAACCTGAAAAGCCACACCAAGGGCCGCCAGGGCGCTACCCAACAAATATTTACCTCTAAAAGCCATCACAACCCCAATCACCACAATAGCCATGTAGCCAATTGCAAAGCCCTTGGTATTATGTCCTGCTTCAATAATAATCACATTATACGATGAAAAAGCAAAGGCTAAAGCACCTGCAACAGCTGCCAGAGGCGTTAAACCAAATGAAATCAACAGGAAATAAAAAGTCAACAAGGCAATGAAAATAATTTCTGAAGGACCTGGAAAAATTTTTGCAAGCGCCTGATCAATATGGGAAATTAAATTATTAGGGTAAAGAACTGAAATTTGAAAGGCAGGCATTCCACTAAACATGGAATTTGTCCATAAAGGTTCCTCACCTTCCGACTTTCTGAAATCAATAATTTCTTTGGCCATTCCCTCCCAACGCATTGTATCTTCCTGTTTAAGGTGTTTCCCTTGTAATAAAGGCCCGAAAAAGGCCATTGTTACTATTAAAAAAGTTACAATAGCTAATAAATGCGGCTGAAAGTATTTTAGATTCATTTATTCTAATTTATTCGTTTTAAATCTTTTTTCTTGTTTTTTAATTCAAACACCTAAAGGTATTTGAGATTCATTTATTATTTGATTTCTTCATAATCCACATAATCTCCATCACTGCGCTTGGCTTTTTTCTCTTTATTAAATTCTATCGTGATTTCTCCTTCAGGCTTCTTGTTTGAATTAAAACTCTGATGCTGAAACTCTTGCTGCTTCTTTTGGATATATGTTTTTAGTAAATATGGCAGGAGTGTTCTTACCACGAGTTTAAATAAAAAATAAATCGTTAGAAAAATTAATATTGTCTTTATAAATGCCATCTCATTAAAATAATTCGAATTTCAGCCATGCTATTAAGCGACTAAAATTCAATGTCTGTTACTTGCTTAAATATAAATTCCGTTCTGAATAAATCTTCACAAAAAACTCATCTTGCAGATTGTCTATGAATTGAATAGCTTCTCCTGTAGATTTCATTTCTGGACCTAATTCCTTATTCACATTCGGAAACTTATCAAACGAAAATACAGGTATTTTAATTGCATATCCCTCCATACGTGGATTGAAATTAAAATCCTTCACTTTGCTATGTCCCAGCATAACTTTTGTAGCGTAATTTACATAAGGCTCATTATAGGCTTTGGCAATAAAAGGCACGGTTCTCGAAGCTCTTGGATTGGCTTCAATAATATAAACCACTTCATCTTTTATAGCAAATTGAATATTTATTAGGCCTACTGTTTCAAGAGCTAAGGCTATTTTTTTTGTATAGGTTTTTATTTGGTTAATTACATTTTCGCTTAAATTAAAAGGGGGTAAAACCGCATAAGAATCACCAGAATGGATTCCTGCAGGCTCTATATGCTCCATAATTCCAACAATATAAACATCCGTACCGTCACAAATTGCATCAGATTCAGCCTCTATTGCCTTGTCTAAAAAATGATCAAGAAGTACTTTATTTCCTGGAATGTCTTTCAGTATATTAACAACATGCTGTTCAAGCTCTTCCTCATTGATAACAATTTTCATCCCCTGTCCACCTAAAACGTAAGAAGGCCTAACAAGTAAAGGAAAGTTAAGCTTCCTTGAAAGCTCTACCGCCTCCTCAGCACTCTCAATAACACCAAAATCAGGGTAAGGAATATTGTTCTGCTTTAACAATGCTGAAAAGCTTCCCCTATCTTCAGCTAAATCCAATGCTTTATAACTGGTTCCTATAATTTTAATACCATACCTGTCTAGTTTTTCCGCTAGTTTCAAAGCTGTCTGTCCACCAAGTTGCACTATAACTCCTTCAGGCTTTTCATTTAAAATTATATCGTAGATATGTTCCCAAAAAACAGGTTCAAAATAAAGCCTGTCTGCTGTAGCAAAATCGGTAGATACGGTTTCAGGATTGCAATTTATCATTATGGTTTCATAACCACATTCCTTAGCAGCAAATACTCCATGCACGCAAGAATAATCAAATTCAATTCCTTGCCCAATCCTATTAGGACCTGAACCAAGAATTATAACTTTTTTCCTGTCCGATGGAATTGCTTCATTTTCTTCCTCAAAGGTAGAATAGAAATAAGGAGTCTGGGCCTCAAATTCTGCAGCGCAAGTATCTACCATTTTGTAAACACGCTTGATTCCCAATTCATTTCTTTTCTCCCAAACCTTACTCTCCAGGCAGTCCAACAAGTGGGCAATTTGCCTGTCAGCATAACCCTTTTGTTTTGCAGTTAAAAGCAGGCCTTTTGAAATATTATCCAGGCTATGCCTTTCAATTTCCTTTTCCAACACCACTAATTCTTCAATCTGATTTAAAAACCAGGGATCTATTTTAGTAAGCTTATGAATGGTTTTAAATGGAATTCCAAGTTTAAAAGCATCGTAAATATGAAACAATCTATTCCATGAGGGCCTTTCAAGGCTTTCAAGCAATTCTGCCTGATTCTTCAATTCCTTACCATCTGCACCTAATCCATTTCTTTTTATTTCAAGAGACTGACATGCTTTTTGAAGAGCTTCCTGGAAACATCTGCCTATGCCCATTACCTCACCAACAGATTTCATCTGGAATCCCAAATGTCTGTCAGCACCTTTAAATTTATCAAAGTTCCAACGGGGTATTTTTACTATTACATAATCAAGAGTAGGTTCAAAAAGTGCAGAAGTAGTTTTGGTTATTTGATTTTCCAGTTCATCAAGGTTATAGCCTATTGCAAGTTTTGCTGCAATCTTAGCAATGGGATATCCTGTGGCTTTGCTAGCAAGAGCAGAAGAACGAGATACCCTGGGATTAATTTCGATGGCTATAATATCTTCGTTCTCATCAGGGCTAACTGCGAACTGAACATTACATCCTCCTGCGAAATTACCTATAGCGCGCATCATCATTATTGCCAAAGTTCGCATCCTTTGATATGTTTTGTCTGACAGGGTCATAGCAGGGGCAACAGTAATTGAATCGCCAGTATGCACCCCCATTGGATCAAAATTTTCAATCGAACAAATAATTACAACATTGTCATTGTTGTCCCTGAGTAATTCCAGTTCATATTCCTTCCAACCCATTACTGCTTTATCAATCATCACCTCATGAATAGGGGATGCGTGAAGCCCAACAGTTAATGCAGAATCAAAGTCTTCCTTTTTAAAAACCACTGCTCCTCCTGTTCCTCCAAGAGTATAGGATGGCCTAATTACCAGAGGGAAGCCTAGTTCTTGTGCAGCATTTTTCCCATCAAGAAATGAATTTGCTGTTTTTGAAGGAGCAACCCCAACACCTAATTCAACCATTAATTTCCTGAATGCTTCCCGGTTTTCAGTTACTTCAATTGCAGCAATATCAACACCTATCATACGCACTCCATGCTTTTTCCAAATACCCATTTCCTCACATTTTATTGCCAGGTTCAAAGCAGTTTGGCCGCCCATAGTGGGCAATACAGCATCAATTTTATGCTTTTCCAGAATCTTAATAATTGATTGTGGGGTCAAAGGCAAAAGATATATGTTATCAGCTGTTACCTTATCCGTCATAATTGTAGCCGGAT
This sequence comes from Bacteroidota bacterium, assembly GCA_013696965.1. Taxonomy (NCBI): domain Bacteria; kingdom Pseudomonadati; phylum Bacteroidota; species Bacteroidota bacterium. The sequence continues at coordinate 116,664 of JACCXN010000010.1, forward strand.
TGGAATTAATAAGTGTTACTTCAATTCCCTCCTCTCTTAATGACTTTGCTGATTGGGAACCTGAATAATCAAATTCTACCGCCTGACCAATAATGATGGGGCCGCTTCCAATTATTAACACTGATTTTATCGAATGATCTCTTGGCATTATCCTAAAATTGATTTATGGTTTACTTTTATTCGCTGCGAATTTAAAGAAATCCATTTAAATGGCTCTTTAAATTCATTGGCAATCCTATAAAAATTCTTTTTATTTTGAATTATGATCTTTTTTAAATAGAGAACATAAAAAAAGGGTGCTATCTGAATTTGATAACACCCTCCTTGAAAAATCATTTAATAATTACGATTTATGTCTTGCTTCATCTGAAACAGTTAATCTTGATCTTCCTTTTGCTCTCCTGGCAGCTAATACCCTTCTACCATTGGCACTGGCCATTCTTTCCCTGAAACCATGCTTATTTATTCTTTTCTTAATTGACGGTTGAAACGTTCTTTGAGCCATTATTTCTATGTTTTATTATATTTTCCCCTTAAAAGGACTGCAAAAATAACAGGTTTTTTTTATCCGGCAAAATTATTTTTAATTCTTTTTGTGATTTCTTCATTAAATATCATTAAACAGCCCTAAATACGCCTAATATTTGTAATTAATAACTTACCTTTGCGTAAATTATTGTACATGGCCCGTAAACAAAAGGGGGATGATTTGCCAAAAGCCAAAATCACTTCCGCCTCCTTAAAAACTGCATCAAGAATTTTCACATTTTTAAAACCTTACAAAGGGAAATTTATTCTTGGGTTGATTTTTTTGTTTCTTACAAGCTTAACTGCACTTGCCTTCCCCTTACTAATGGGCAAATTAATTGATGCAGCTGATGCAACTTTCGAAAACATAAATACTTATGGGTTAATTTTGCTGGCTATTTTCGTTGCTCAATCTGTATTTTCTTTTTTCAGGGTAGTTCTTTTTGTAAATGTTACAGAAAACATGCTGGCTACATTAAGACAAACCATTTACTCACATTTGATTACCCTACCCATGTCCTTTTTTGGACAAAGAAGAGTAGGTGAACTTAACAGCAGACTTTCTTCAGATATTACTCAATTACAAGATACTTTTACTACTACAATTGCAGAATTTTTAAGACAATTCTTATTGATTGTAGGCGGCATTGCTTTTTTATCCTATACTTCCGGGCAACTCACATTGATTATGCTTTCAATTGTACCGGTAGTTGCAATTCTAGCAGTTGTTTTCGGAAGGTACATTAGAAAAATTTCACGTTCCGTTCAGGATGCAACTGCTGGAGCAAATACAATAGTTGAAGAGACATTGCAAGGTATTGCAAATGTTAAATCGTTCGCAAACGAGTTTTTTGAAACTCAGCGTTATAAAAAACAAACTTCAGAAATAGTTCGTATTGCTCTTAAAGGCGGAGTGGCAAGAGGAGCGTTTGCTTCCTTTATAATATTATGCCTCTTTGGTGCTATCGTATTTGTAATATGGTATGGGGTTAAAATGGTTAATATGGGCGAATTATCAATTGGGGCCATGTTTCAATTTGTTCTTTATTCCGTTTTTGTTGGCGCTTCAATTGGCGGCATTGCAGAGCTTTATGCTCAAATTCAAAAAGCATTCGGGGCTACGGAAAGAATTTTTGAAATTCTTGATGAACCAGCTGAAAACATTTCGCTGACCCAACAAATACAAATTGATAACAAATTAAATGGAAAAGTTGTTTTTAAAAATGTTGAATTTTCTTATCCTTCAAGAAAAGAGATTGTGGTACTTAAAAATATTTCTTTCGAAGCAAAAAGTGGTGAATTAATTGCTGTCGTGGGTCCTAGCGGGGCAGGAAAATCAACATTGGCTTCCTTGTTATTAAGGTTTTATGATGTTTCAAATGGCCAGATTTTAATTGACGATAAGGATATAAAAAATTATTCTTTATCTGAACTTAGGTCTCAAATGGCATTAGTGCCTCAGGAAGTACTTTTATTTGGGGGTACAATAAAAGAAAATATAGTTTATGGTGCTCCGGGATCATCTATGGATGAGATTATAGAAGCTGCAAAAAAGGCAAATGCTCATTCGTTTATTGAACATTTTTCTGAAGGTTATGAAACAATAGTGGGTGAACGAGGAATTCAACTCTCTGGTGGCCAGCGTCAAAGGATTGCAATTGCCAGAGCGGTTTTAAAAAATCCAGCAATTCTTATCCTTGATGAAGCAACCAGTTCACTTGATTCTGAATCAGAAAGATTAGTTCAGGACGCCCTGGAGAAACTTATGCGTGACAGAACATCTTTTGTTATTGCGCATCGCCTTTCAACAATAGTTTCAGCTGATAAAATATTAGTAATTGATAAAGGGGAAGTTGTGGAGTCGGGAAGGCACGAAGAGTTAATGCAAAAAGAAAAGGGTTTATATAAAAACCTTAGCAGGATTCAGGTAGAATTGAATTAACTTTTTCTAATTTGTTCATTCCGCTTTTACTAGAGCCTTATATAAACTAGCTTTTTAGTTTCAAAAAATGCTTCTGAAAAATATTTCCCTAAATCGTATATCTTATATTTATAGTCTAAAGAGGATAACTCTTCCTTTAAATCTCCTCCTTTTAAGCACAAAACCCCATTTGGAATATCATTAAAGCTTGTTTTTAAAACCTTTTTTCTAACCCATTCAACGAATTCAGGAAGTTGTGTAACAGCACGACTTACCACAAAATCAAATTTATCATTTACCTGCTCCGCACGTGCTTGCTCGGCAAAAACGTTTTCCAAACCAAGGCTTTCTGCAACCGCCTTTACAACCTTTATTTTCTTACCAATGGAATCAACAAGATGGAAATTACATTCAGGAAACAGAATGGACAAAGGTATTCCTGGAAAACCACCTCCGGTTCCTACATCTAATATCTTGGTTTTAGGTTTAAATGCAATAACTTTTGCAATGCCTAAAGAATGCAGTATATGTCGCTCGTACAATTGATCGATGTCCTTCCGGGAGATTACATTTATTTGGGCATTCCAATGAACATAAAGTTCATAGAGTTTTTCAAACTGTTCTTTTTGGTGTTTATTAATTTGAGGAAAATAATTGGAAAGTAGCGAAATATTACCTGACATAAATTTTATTTGAAAATTCGAGCATTAGCGTGTTAGAAAAACCATGAAAATATCATTCCCTGGCATTATTTTCTGATGATGATAAAGTGCAAATGAAAAATAAAAATACAGCTTAAATATTTTCTTTAGAATTTTTCATAATATTATAAAGAAATTCTCTTGCTCTGAATAATTGGGCCTTCACAGTCCCGAGCGGAATATCAAGCTTATCAGCAATTTCTTCATATGAATATTCCTGAAAATACCTTAGTTCAACCAATTCTCGATACCTGGGTTTGAGCTTTTCAACAACCTCATGCATTAGCTTTATTTTTTCTTTTTTAATCACTTTTTCTTCAGGATCAAGCATCGATGATTTCAAATCAATAGACATTTCTCCTCCCTCTTCATTTTCAAATGTTTTATCAATTGAAAATGTCGATTTATTCTTCCTTTTCCTTATAAAATCAATACAGTTATTGGAAGCAATCTTAAACAACCAGGTGCTGAAGGCATAATTTGGAGTATATTGACCAAGCCGCTTGAATGCTTTACCAAAAGCTTCTATAGTAAGATCATCTGCATCATCCCTGTTATTTACCATTTTCAGAAGCATGAAATAAATTGAATCGCGGTAGCGCATCATCAATTCAGCATATGCTTTCTGATCACCATTTTCAACGGCAAGTATTACTAATTTATAATCATGTTGGGCTTTTTCAGACAGATTTGATCCTACTTCCATTTACTTTGTTTTATAAAGGCCTTTGAAAAAAATAAATACGGATAATAAAAAATTAAAAACAAATCTAATAAAGGTGCTAGAAACCAAAGGTCTCTTTCACCCAATTTATCCATTGATTTCCTAAAGATAATCATTTGTACAGATAATTTAGTTAAAAAGATTATTACTATTAGATTAATTTGATAATTAAGCAGGATTAACGCAACAAATACAAGTATGAAAATAAAATTTGACACTCCTAACAACCCTAGTGCAAATTTGATTTTCAGTTTATATAATTTGCCGGTAGTAAGGTGTCGTCTTTTTTGCCTTACCCAATCTCTTAAGGTTCTTTTTGGTTTAGAAAAAGTATGTGAATCTATATCAAATTCAATTGCTGTGTTGTTTTCATTTGCAACTTTTCCAATAAATAAATCATCATCACCAGATGCAATATGAGTGTGTTTAGCAAAGCCTTTGTGCTTAAAAAAAAGACTTTTTTCATAAGAAAGATTCCTTCCAACTCCCATATAAGGATTCCCACATAAGGCAAATGAATAATATTGTAGAGCTATAAAAAATGTATCAAAGCGTATTAATTTATTTAGTAACCCAGGCTTTTTTTCATACTTACCATAACCTAAAACAACTTCAATTCCTTCAGAATAATTAGAAGACATCCTTTTAATCCAATTATCGCTTTTAGGAAAACAATCTGCATCGATAAGCAGAATTCTTTCATGTTTTGCGCCTTTAATTCCCAGAGTTAATGGATATTTCTTACCTGTAGATTGAAGCCCTTCCTGTTTAATTGTTATTGCACGGAAATTACTGTGATTTAATTGAAATTGTTCAAGTACAAATTCAGTTTCATCTGTTGAAAAATCATTCACTACAATTACTTCAAATTCTGGATAATCCTGCGCAAGTATTAGTGGCAAGTTTTTTCTTAGATTTTCTTCTTCATTTTTAGCAGCAATTACAACTGTTACGGGAGGGGTGGCTGAAACAACAGAACTTTGTTTTTTTTTGTAAAAAGCAAATTTTCCAAATACAAATAAGTAATAAAAAAGAAGAACCAAAAAAGTTGCAAAAAACACTACAAATACAATGAATTCAATGCTAATGGAAAAATTAATCATTTTAATAAAAGTTCGTTGTTGGTCATTATGCAAAAGTAATATTATATTCTTGAGCAATATCTTTATATTTGAACGTTTTTTTAAAATATTATGAATTTCAAAATTTCCGCAACCGACAAAGAATCTCGTGCAAGAGCGGGAGAATTAATTACTGATCATGGAAGTATAAAAACTCCGATTTTCATGCCCGTAGGAACTGCAGGAACAGTAAAAGCAGTACATCAGAGAGAGCTTAAGGATGACATTAAAGCCCAAATTATATTAGGCAACACTTACCATCTTTATTTACGCCCAGGTTTAGATATTATTGAAAAAGCGGGTGGAATACATAAATTCAATGGCTGGGACCTACCTATTTTAACCGATAGTGGTGGTTACCAGGTTTATTCTCTTTCCGGCCAGAGAAAAATCATTGAAGAAGGAGTAAAATTTACTTCTCATGTAGATGGTTCTAAACATTTTTTCACTCCTGAGAATGTAATGGATATACAAAGGGTTATTGGGGCTGATATTATTATGGCTTTTGATGAATGCACCCCTTATCCTTGTGAATTCAATTATGCAAAAAAGTCTATGGAGATGACCCACAGATGGCTTAAGCGCTGCTGCGACAGGTTTGACTCTACCAATTCTAAATACCAGTACAATCAAGCCTTTTTTCCAATTGTACAAGGTAGTGTTTATAAAGATTTACGTATAAAATCAGCTGAAACCATTGCTTCATTTGAAAGAGAAGGAAATGCAATAGGTGGCTTGTCTGTAGGAGAACCAGCTGAGGACATGTATGCCATGACAGAAGTTGTATGCAATATATTGCCTGTGGACAAACCTCGTTATTTAATGGGCGTTGGAACACCTGAAAACATTTTAGAATGTATTGCCCTGGGCATAGACATGTTTGATTGTGTAATGCCAACGCGTAATGCAAGAAATGGAATGTTATTTACCAAAAATGGAACAATGAACATGCGCAATGAAAAATGGAAGGCCGACTTTTCCCCCCTTGATCCAGAAGGAACTTGTTTTGTTGATTCCCAATATTCAAAAGCTTATTTAAGACATCTTATTATTTCAAAAGAAATTCTAGGTGCCCAAATTGCTACAATTCACAATTTAAACTTTTATTTATGGCTTGTTAACCAGGCAAGAGAAAAAATAATTGAAGGCACTTTTAACCAATGGAAAAACACAATGGTAAAAAAGTTAAAGCAAAAGCTCTAACTTTTAATAATTGAATCACAGGAATTAAGTAAATATTTCCCACAGGATAATATCAACATGTTTGAATAAGCAACGAAATGAATTATAGAAATTGAAAATTCTTGACAAATATATTATCTCTAAATTCCTTGGAACATTTTTTTATGCGATTGCATTAATAATTTCCATTGCAATTATTTTTGATTTTTCTGAAAAAGTGGATGATTTCCTTCAACGGGAAGCTCCTGCAAGGGCCATTATCTTTGATTACTACTTTAATTTCATTCCTTATTTTGTAAACCTGTTTAGTCCGCTCTTTACTTTTATTGCCGTTGTTTTCTTTACTTCAAAAATGGCATCAGATACTGAGATTGTGGCCATTTTGGCAAGTGGAGTAAGTTTTAAAAGAATGTTAAGGCCATACCTGGTGGCGGCATCTGTGTTGGCAATATTATCTTTTCTGCTTATTAACTTTATTATCCCTCCTGCAAATAAAACCAGATTAGAATTTGAGGAGCAATATATCCGTAATCCATACTTTAACAGGGAATATAATATCCATAGACAAATAGGTCCGGGAAATTTCATCTATTTCGAAAGTTACAATAACCAACGTAACATTGGCTATAAATTTTCTATTGAACATATTGATAAGGAATCAGGTGAAATGAAATACAAATTAATGGCCGATGTCATTACTTGGGACACCATTATAAATAAATGGAAGCTTGAAAACTATTTTCACAGAACAATTGATGGACTTAATGAAAATGTTGTTACAGGGCATACATTAGATACTCTTTTTAATTTTTATCCTGATGAATTCGGCAAGAGAATCAATAATATAGAAACAATGAATTATTTTGAACTAAACGAATTCATTGAACAGGAAAAATTTAAGGGTTCTGATTATGTAGTTTATTACGAAATAGAGAAATACCAGCGCATGGCCTTGCCTTTTGCTACTTTTATTTTAACTATTATTGGCGTTTCCATTGCATCTCGTAAAGTAAGGGGCGGTATAGGTTTACATATTGGGCTTGGGTTGTTAATCAGTTTTACCTACATATTATTTCTGCAAATTTCTACAACTTTTGCCACCAATGCCGGACTTGCACCTGTTATTGCAGTTTGGATTCCGAATATTCTCTATATGTTTCTCGGTATTTATCTTTTAAAACAAGCACCTAAATAATCGCTAAATCAAAAAGAATAGTTAAAATAAAATAGCTTTCTTTTATTTTTAAAGACCTTTTTAACTCATTAAAATAAAAATTAATTACAGCGTTTCCTCCCAAATCACATACTTTTTAAGCTCTGGATTTAGCTCAGGTTTTTCTCTGAAAAACCCATACAAGCTACTTCCACTCCCACTCATAGCAGCATAAACAGCACCTGATAAATATAAATTTTGTTTCAATGATTGGAATTGCGGATATTTCTTAAAAATGCTTTCCTCAAAATCATTCCTGATTACTTCCTTCCAATTTTCAATTGGGGTTTCAACTATTAAGTTCTTCAACGATATATTTGGTTTTTTTGGCGTTACACCAGAATATGCATCAACTGTGCTTATGTGTATTTTTGGATTAATCAAAACCAAGTAAAGACCTTTCAAATCAATTAACAATGGGAATATTTTTTCACCTTTTCCCTGCGCAAAAGAAATTTTATTTTCAATAAAAAAGGGAGCGTCACTTCCGGCTTGTTCAGAATAATACAACTTTTTTTCTTTGTCAAGATTTAATTCACAAAGCGCATCAATAATTTTTATAAAGAATGCCGCATCAGAAGATCCTCCCCCCAGCCCAGCTCCCACTGGAATAATTTTATGCAAATGAATTTTTAATGCAGGAAGGTTGAAATTTATTTTCAACTTCTCGTATATTTTTACACAAATATTTTCAGAGGGATTACCAGGAATAAAAATACCAGATGTTGAAAATTCCACGTGCTTTTCTTTACTTGCCTTATTAATAATAACCTCTAATATATCCGAAAGGCCAATGGGCAAAAACACGGTTTCAATGGTATGAAATCCATCCAGTCGCTTTTCAATTACATGCAATCCTATATTAATCTTGGCATTTGGATAAACAATCATAAATATTCAATTTTAAATAAAAAAGATGACTATTGTTAATATTTCTATTGTAAAAAAACAAAACTAAGTTTTAAGAATACAAATATTTGATAAATATTTAAAGGATAACTGTTTATTGGGCTTTTTTTCCTTAATTAATTTATCCAATGCAATAGAACAAAGGCTAAAACAAATTAAAAATGAAATAAAATAATGCCCTTTTCTTATCCAAAACCAATTATCTAAACACAAATTGCCATAAATTTTGTAAATTTGCACACTCAAATAAAAAAAAACATGGCTACTTACTTGGATTTTGAAAAACCAATTGAAAATTTAATTGAACAATTAGAGAAAGCCCGCGATATTTCTACCAATAGTAAAGTAGACGTTTCTTCAACAATTGAAGAACTTGAAAACAAAATACAAGTTACTCAGAAAGAAATTTTTGAAAACCTTACACCTTGGCAAAGAGTTCAGGCTTCAAGACATCCTGACAGACCATATACTCTTGCATACATCAATGCAATTACTGACAATACATTTTTTGAATTACACGGTGATAGAACTGTAAAGGATGATAAGGCAATGGTTGGAGGGTTTGGACTAATCGATGATCAAACGGTAATGTTTATTGGGCAGCAAAAAGGAATTAACACCAAAATGCGACAATATAGAAATTTTGGTATGCCCAACCCTGAAGGTTATCGAAAGGCATTAAGGTTAATGAAATTGGCTGAGAAATTCAATAAACCTATTGTTACTTTTATTGATACTCCAGGTGCTTATCCAGGAATTGAAGCAGAGGAACGAGGACAGGGAGAGGCAATTGCCAGAAATTTATTTGAAATGACTAAACTTAAAGTACCGGTAATTTGTATAATTATTGGTGAAGGCGCCTCAGGTGGGGCACTTGGAATTGGAATTGGGGACAAAGTTTTAATGCTTGAAAACACTTGGTATTCTGTTATTTCTCCTGAATCCTGCTCATCAATTCTATGGAGAAGCTGGGATTTTAAGGAAAAAGCTGCGGAAAATCTAAAACTTACCGCAATGGACATGAAAAAAAATAAATTAATAGATGGAATTATTAAAGAACCTTTGGGTGGTGCGCATACCAATCAAGAAGAAATGTTCACAACTGTAAAAAAAGAGATATTAAAACATCTTTCCTCCCTTAATAAAATGAATGCTGGAGAAAGGATAAACAAAAGAATTGAGAAGTTTTGTGCTATGGGGGTAATAAATGAATAATTGTAAATCATTTTTAAACTAAAAATCAAAATTTAATGTAAATTATATCATTCTTGATTTTTTGTTTAAATTAATGAATTCTTCTGCATTATTTAATATACTAAAGATGTAAGTTCTTTACATCTGCCTTGAAAATGTATGTTTCCACAAACTCTTTAAAGGAAATTAATAATACTTTACCTGATTATTTTCATCAGTAATTATTTGATTATTTAAAATATCATAGATAAACTTTGATTTTCATTGTTTAAATATAAAAGCACCATTTGGAATATATTTATAGATAAATAATTCCTGGTTGTTTCAAAACATGTTTTTAGTTTCATTTAGTTTATCTGTGCAAATGAAAAAATACTGAAATAAAATAATAAAGAATACCCCATTTTAAACAGTAGAAATCACAAGTAAAAATATAAAAAAATAAAGCAAAACCTGTTTACAACCTGTGCGTATTATGTTGATAAGATAAACCAAACACAGGTTTTTAATTTATTACTTTTGAATCATGGAAAACAACACCAATAAATTTCCCGAAAGAACCAGGAAACATATACGATTATCTAATGACAACGCATTTTCGGAGCTTGGAAAACTTCCACCACAAGCACGTGATTTGGAAGAAGCTGTCCTAGGAGCAATGATGCTTGAGAAGGATGCTGTAAATGATGTGATCGATATTTTAAAGCCAGAAAGTTTTTATGTTGAAGCGCATCAAAAAATATTTTCTGTTATTAGAGACCTTTTTCAGCGATCTGACCCTATTGATATTTTGACTGTTACCGCAGAATTAAGAAAACGGGCTGAGTTGGATTTTATAGGTGGTGCTTATTATATTTCAAAACTTACTGAAAGGATTGCTTCATCGGCCAATGCTGAATTTCATGCTCGAATAATAAGTCAAAAGTTCATTCAAAGAGAATTAATACGAGTTTCTTCAGATATAATTAAAAACTCATACGATGAAACTTCTGATGTGTTTGAAATAATGGATAAGGCAGAACAATCCTTATTCGAAATTTCAGAGGGCAATTTCAGAAAAGATTTCAGTAACATGAAAGATTTAATGAGTGAGGCACTTACTCAAATAGAAATTGCCAAAACCCAAAAAGACGGTGTTAGTGGTGTTCCCTCAGGCTTTACTGAACTAGATAGGATCACTTCTGGCTGGCAACCATCTGACCTGGTAATTTTAGCTGCAAGGCCGGGTATGGGAAAAACTGCTTTTGTATTATCAATGGCACGAAATACAGCCGTTGAATTTAATAAACCAGTTGCCATCTTCTCTCTTGAAATGTCCTCCGTTCAGCTCGTTCAACGACTCATTGCAAGTGAAACAGAACTTTCTGCTGATAAATTAAAAAAGGGGAACCTTGCCAACCATGAATGGGAACAATTGCATTCTAAGATTCAGAATTTAACTAAAGCGCCTATTTTTATTGATGACACACCTGCTCTTTCCATTTTTGAATTGAGAGCAAAATGCCGAAGATTAAAAGCCCAGCACGATATACAAATGGTAATAATTGATTACCTTCAGTTAATGACAGCAGGTTCAGATGGTAAAGGAAACAGAGAGCAAGAGATAAGTACCATTTCAAGAAATTTAAAAAGTATTGCAAAAGAATTAAAAATACCAGTCATTGCATTATCACAATTAAGCAGGGCTGTTGAAACAAGAGGAGGTGATAAAAAACCACAATTATCAGATTTAAGGGAATCAGGTGCAATTGAACAGGATGCTGACATGGTATTGTTTATTTATAGACCAGAATATTATGGTTTTACTGAAGATCCCGCATCTGGGGCATCTTTAACCGGGACAGGACAAATAATTATCGCCAAACATCGTAATGGGGCACTAGGTGATGTTAATTTACGTTTTATTGCAAATCTGGCCAAATTTACCGATATTGAATCAGGAAACTATGATTCTCAAGCTAGAATTAGCCCTTCAAAAGATTTTGATAATCAAGGAGGGTCAAAAACTTTTTCTTCCAAACTAAATGATATGTCTGATGATGAAGAAATGCCATTTTAACTTAATCAATATTTTGCTGGTTATATTTTTTATAATAATCCCTGCATTATCACAAGCTTCTTATCTTTTGTTACCAATGGATAATGCTCAGAAAAATCATTTGAAATCTTATGGAGTTGCTTATTGGACACTAAGAAACGATATTGAGGTTCAATGGCTGCTGAATTATCGCGGTGGAAGCTTTTTAATTCAAAACCATAAGTTTATAGAAAATGAATGTATAGTAAGAGGTGTATCTTTTGAGGTAATTGCAGACGCAAGAGCAGCAAGTATTCTTAATGAAATAGCAAATGCAGAAGTAAATATGGATGCTGTAAAATTGGAAAAAGAGCCTAAAATTGCGGTTTATTCTCCTAAAACCAAACAACCTTGGGATGATGCTGTAACCTTAGTTCTTACTTATGCCGAAATCCCTTATGATGTTATATATGATGATGAAATAATTCAAGGAAAGCTTCCATTATATGATTGGCTTCATTTGCATCATGAGGACTTTACTGGTCAATACGGCAGATTTTATGCTTCATACAGAACATTTCCTTGGTATCAAGAACAGGAAAGGGAATTGGAAGCAACGGCTTTAAGATTGGGATTCACTAAAGTTTCACAACTTAAATTAGGTGTTGCAAAAAAAATTAGAGATTTTACTGCTGGTGGGGGGTTTCTTTTTGCCATGTGCTCCGCTACAGACTCCTACGATATTGCATTGGCAGCAGAAGGTGTGGATATTTGCGAAACCATGTTTGATGGTGACCCTGCTGAACCTGGCTACAATTCAAAATTAAACTTTTCAAATTCTTTTGCTTTTAAAGATTATTCATTAATAACTGATCCAATGGTTTATGAATTTTCTACTATTGATGCTACCCTTATACATACTAGAACCCCACAACATCTTGATTTGTTTACCTTATTTGAATTTTCGGCTAAATGGGATCCAATACCAACTATGCTTACTCAAAATCACGAACAAATTATTAAAGGTTTCATGGGACAAACTACAGGATTTAATACGCAATATATAAAATCTGATGTTCTTATTCTTGGAGAAAATAAATCATTAAATTCCGCCAGATACATTCATGGAAGTATTGGCAAAGGAACCTGGACTTTTTATGGAGGACATGATCCGGAAGATTATCAACACTTTGTTGGTGACCCACCAACTGATTTGAATCTACATCCAAATTCTCCTGGATACAGGCTGATTTTGAATAACATTTTATTTCCTGCTGCAAAAAAAATAAAACAAAAAACCTGATTGTTAATTATAAAATACCCAGGATATTCCAACCCTAAAAGCTCTTTCTCCTGAAGGATATCCAGGCAATATAAAAAAATTTCTTTCCAAAAGATTTTCATTTAAATGGTCAATTTTAAAGAAAACTCTTGCCTGTTTGATTCTCATATTTACAAAAAAATCAATAAATGGATAATTCCCTTGAACATAATCATCTTGTAAAAAAAACTGACCAGTAACTGGCATGTACCGATAATTTTTAAAACTACTAAAATAAAAACCCTCTAAGCCTACTTGCAATTTTAAATCTTTATTAGAGCCAAATTCATAAAACAAGGCATTTCTTGAAATTAAATCTGGAACTCTAATTATATTGGTATTGGAAACATTCTGATAAACTAATTCAGTCAATAAATTAAATCTTTTCCATTTAAAACTCTTTTCAGCCTTAATTATGGTCACAACACAAGGTGATTGTAATTGTTGAGGAACTGCCTGATAGTTGAAATAAATGTAATTATTAAGCAATGAGGTACTAACAGCTGATTTAAATTTCATTTTGGGGTTTGAATATGAAATTATAGCTGTATAAAATTCATTTTTATCAAAATTATTTTCCCATTTATAATGATTCGAATAATAACGGTTATACATAAAATAGGGACTCGAATGAACTACCCCTAAATTAAGATTAATTAAATGATTTTTTGCTGGAGAATAGTCTAATTCCCCATTTAACATATAATCCCCTTTATTGTCCCCACCAACAATATAAGAGGAGGAAACTTTCCAAAAATAATTATTTCTTTTGCTTCTATTAATACTCGATTTAAAAGTATAATTAGAGAAATAAAAATTTCTTTCTAAAAGATTTAAATAAACCTTGGAATATTGGTGTTCGAAAGAAACACTATACATTAACAATTTATTATAATCATTCCAACCTATCTCATTCGAAACTATTTTAAATTGAGAAGAATCAAGAGTTGCAAGAGAGTCAAAATAAATGGCAGGATAATATGAGGGAATTATATTATCATCTTTAAAAAGCATCCTGTAATCCTCTAATGAAAAAGAATGATAAAAACCTTTATTTACATTATAATTTAATACGAAAGAAGTATCAGAATCAGGCACTGAATCAATAAAGGAAGTAAAATTATAATATTGTTTACCTTTAAAACCTTTGCTATTTCTCCTACTATAGGCTCCATTCAAATTAACATGGGTAAGCCTTGAATCATCGTCAATATAGCTTTCATCAGATAAACCACCGTTTTCTCCAGCAATCAAATTGTTATAAAAAGCATTTAAAAAGATACCATATTTTTTATTTTCAGATAAATAATTTGATCCAAAAGACATATTTGTTACATCAGACTGTTGATTTTGATAAAATCCTGATGATCTAATCTTATTGAACTGAAAACTAAAGTTCCAATCTTTAGTTATATTTTGTGTGTGGATACCTTGAAAATATTGTTCACCTTTAGATCCAACCACTAAATTAGCTTCTGTATAAGGAATTCTAGTGTTAAAAAACAAGGTGTTATAACTTGTTAATTCCCATAGCTTAAAATTGTTAATTCCAAAAGTGAATCCTAGATTAACATTAGGCCTAAAGACAAAGGAATGGTGTGCAAGACCAATGTTTCCTAAAGTATAATAAAATGCTCTATAGGCAGGATTATATCGATGAAAGAAGGAAAGAGAAGTATCTATTTCCGATTTGAAATCGTGAGTAGTACTAAACGAAAAATCCGAATATTTGTTTATGTATGAATTATCTCTAATTTCAGGTGTTCTGATAATTTTATTTTCGAGCAATAAAAGACTATCAGGAGCAACTTTTGGTATTGTATCAGAAAAAATGGGAGATAAAAAACCAAATAGAAGGATAAATAATGAAAATAAATCCTTTTTGCATATCTGCATCTTGATTTAATATAGTGGCTAAATTTGTTTGTAGAACGGAAAAAACAATAAATTATTTGACTAAACATGATTAAATAAAAAAGCCCCAACAAAAGCTGGGGCTTTAATAAAAAATTGGCAACGACATACTCTCCCGGGTTTAACCCCAGTACCATCTGCGCTGGTGGGCTTAACTGCTCTGTTCGGAATGGGAAGAGGTGG